>SLMJ01000390.1 GCA_007133615.1 Thermomicrobiaceae bacterium
ACTCACTCACCGGTTTCTCGAATTCTTCATCGCTCAGGTTCAGCAAAGCGTTGCGCTTTATGATCCCGATTAGCGCTCCATTGTCCACGACAAGCAGCGAGCGAGTTTCGTTCGTGTCCATACGCCTTCGTGCGTGAGAGGTCGGTTCCGACGATTCAATGCTGTCAACCTCGCCAGCATAGAGTTCGTCAAGCGTGCTGACCGACATGTTCGTTCCTTTCACTATTCGCTAGCCATTGCTGGTTGGTCGATTCGTACGTTCTAACGCAATGACCGGCACAAATTTGTGCAAGCTCTGTGCCGCGGTGCACGCCATTCGCAGGAAACGCCCTTCGTATTGCAGAAAATCGGCACTCGCTCTACGATGTTTCCGACCAATTCGAAAAGCGCTCCGGCTACAACCAGCCGGACAGAATGAAAGGGCCCGTGATGGCGGATCAGGAACTAATGAAGCAGATGATGCAGGCCGTGGATGATGCCCACGACGAGATCGTCGAGCTCTGTCAGGAGATCGTCCGCGTCCCATCCGTGAGCTTCGGCGATCCGGACAGCGGCGATGAACTTCCCGCCGCCGAGTTGATTCAGGCGAAGCTGGCGAAAGATGGTATCGATGCCGATATCTACAAGCCGCGTCCGAACCGGGGCAACCTGATCGCCAACTACGACAGTTCGAAGAAGGACGCCAGTCCGAGCCTGATGTTCATGTCGCACACTGACGTGGTTCCGGTCGAGGACGAGTCACAATGGAAGTACCCGCCGTTTGGCGCAGAGATTCACGACAATCGGATCTGGGGCCGCGGCGCTGCTGACATGAAGGGGACCGTGGCGTCGCAGGCAATGGCGATGATCCTGTTGAAACGGGCCGGAGTGGACCTCGATGGACGCCTGACCTTCGCCACCTGTGCTGATGAGGAGACTGGCGGCGTCTACGGCTTCGGCTGGCAGGTCGACAATCACCCGGAGACGCTGAAGGCCGATTATGCCGTGAACGAAGGCGGGGGCGATCCCACCCAGGGCACCGCCGGGATGATCTACGAGATTGCCACCGGCGAAAAGGGCCGCCTGGAGATGCATTTCCACATCGCTGGCAAGGGCTTCCACGCATCGCAGCCCTGGCGAGCTGATAATGCGATCTATAAGGCGCAGGAAGTCATCCGGCGCATCGAGAACTACGAGCCGGAGGTCTCGGTTGAAGCCGAAATCTTCAAGCATCTCGACAAACTCGCCGGGATCGACGACGAAGTAACAGTTGATAATCTCGAAGACATCCTCGAACGAGTCGGCAAGTCAAACTACAGCCTTGCCTCGAAGCTGCGAGCCTGCTCCCGGATGACGCTGGTCGCCTCGATGATGAATGCCGGCGTGAAATCCAACAGCGTCGCGGAAAACTGCACCATCGTGTGCGACGTCCGCTCTCTGCCGAGCCAGGACAAAGCGTATGTCGAGTCGCAGGCGGCCAAGATCGCCGAAGGGCTGGACGGCGTCACGTTCCATGTCCACGAGACCTCGATCTCGAACGCATCATCGTTCGATTCCCCGTTCCGCTCGAACGTTGAGGAAGCAACGCGTGCGGCGCTCGGCAAGGAAGACATCACGTTTCTCCCGGGTCTGACGGTTGGATTTACCGACTCCCGGCTGGTTCGGCCACTGGGGAACACGATCTACGGGTTCACACCGTCGCACCCGGACGATGACCCGGCACTGAGCGGCGCGCACAACATCAACGAATCGCTCGGGATCGATACGCTGATTCTCCGGACGAAGTACCACGTAGCGCTGGCCTTGAGCACGTTGAAGAAATAGGTATCGCCATCACCCCCGGCCCCTCTCCCAATTCTGGGAGAGGGGAGAATCAGAGGTCAGTAAATCAGCATTCATAGCCAGCGGCCGAACCAGTCGGTGATCTTCTGTAGTCGTTCGAGACGGTGCTTCGGAGAACCGTTACGGGAGAGGCCGTGACTCTCGTTTGGAAACCGGACGAACTCCACGGTCTGACCGAGTCGCTTGAGTGCTGTGAACAGTTGCTCGGCCTGCTCGATCGGGCAACGATAATCCTGCTCGCTGTGAATAATCAGCAGCGGCGCATTGAAACGGCCCACGTACATAAGCGGAGACAGTCGCCAGTAGAGGTCAGGATCGTCGAACAGATCTACGCCGAAGCTGTGGACGTTGGTGTTGAAGCTGATGTCGTCCGTCCCGTACATCGAAACGAAGTTGGAACACGACCGCATCGTGACCGCTGCTTTGAACCGACCTGAATGCCCCAGCAGCCAGTTCGTGAGGATCCCGCCGTAAGAGCCGCCAAGAACTCCAATTCGATCGGTATCAACACCACCACGGTCGATCGCAGCGTCGATCAGCGCCTCCACGTCCGGCTGATCTGCCTCACCCCAGCGCCCGATCAGGTCTCCAGCGAATTGTTCACCATAGCCGGTGCTGCCTCTTGGATTCCCATAGAGAACGGCATACCCCTGCGCCGCCAGCAACTGGAACTCGTGCATGAATCCGTTGCCGTACTGTGTCAGCGGTCCACCGTGGAGTTGAACGGTCATCGGAAGCAGTGCGTCACGAGCACCTCCCGGTGGTCGCAACAGCCAGCCCTGAATCCGGGTGCCGTCAGACGAGGTCGTCCAGAGCTCCTCTGGTTCAGCGAGCTCGACCAACGCTTCCCATTCCGCGTTGACGGATGTCAGTTGCTGTTCGTTTGAACCGTCTTGATCGCAGCGAAACAGTTCGCCGGGCATGGTTGGCGTGGATGCGCTGAACACGTAACCACCATCGGGCAGGCGATTGAAGGAACCGATTCGACGGTCTTCAGTGATCACCGGGTGAATCTGGCCGTCCGGTTCCCGCCGAAAGACGTGGCTGTTACCAAGATCACTGGCC
Source organism: Thermomicrobiaceae bacterium (assembly GCA_007133615.1). Lineage (GTDB taxonomy): Bacteria > Chloroflexota > Chloroflexia > Thermomicrobiales > Thermomicrobiaceae > SLMJ01. The sequence continues at coordinate 2,887 of SLMJ01000390.1, forward strand.
AGAAAATCGATCGCGCCGGTCTCCGGATCCGGCACCACCCGCTCCGCCTGCATTCGCGGCACATCTCCGATAATCTGATCGCCGATCGAGCGATCAAAATGTGACGTTAGCGAGGTCGGAACGCCTCCCGCTGCCGGCACCCGCCAGATCTCCGCGTTGGCGTACCCCGCACGTGAGATGTCGCTCGGACCAAGCAGGAAGAGTTCGGAGCCGTCGGCTGACCACTGCGCATTACCCCAGGCGCTGGCAGCCTGCGTGATCTCCCGGGGGCCGGTACCATCCGCCCGGATCGACCAGATGTCGGAGAGAATGCCCAGTTCCCAGTTCTCGAAGCGAGCAGCAGTGAACGCGATCTCCCGACCGGTCGGCGACCAGGTCGGTTGCCGATGATCATAGGGGCCATCCGTCAACTGTCGCGGTTCACCAGCGTCGCCGGTCTCGGGATCGAAATTGATCACGAAAAGCTGCTGATACTGATCGTTGAGATACCCGATACCATCGAACCGATAGCGAATCGAGGTTATCCGTCGTGGTTCATTCTCGTCCGGTGCAGGTGGTCCGACTCTCGAAACGAATGCGATCGACCCGCCATCCGGTGCCCAGCAAGGCGTCTCGACCCCGCCGGACAGTTCCGTAAGCTTCACCGGCTCACCGCCATCGACCCGCACCGCCCACAACTGGTTCTCGCCACTGCGTTTCGATGTGAAAGCCAGCCAGCCGCCATCTGGCGACCATTCCGGCAATGAATCTCGTTCCCGTCCGGATGTGATCGCGCGGTCTGTCCCGGTCTTCAGATCGAACAGGCGAATCTGCGCATACTCAGTGTCATCATCACGATCGAGCCGGGTCACGGTGTACGCCACACGCGTCCCGTCGGGAGAAACCTTCGGCGCCGACACCATCTTGATAGCGAGTAGATCGTCATGCGCGATCGGGCGACGTCGGGCCACAGCTACCTCTGTTCGCTCGCGATCTGGCCGGTAATGATCGCCTCGACGACTTCATTCGGCTCATAGTTTGTATCTCGCGGTGCAATCAGGATGAAGGCATTTGCGCCAACCAGCGACATGAGCCTTGCGGACTGTTGCGGGCCTGTCGTCCGTGCCCAGAGCGTTCCCTGATCATCTGTCCACACGACCGCGCGCATGTACTCGATACGGTCACTGCTCTGAACGCTCTCGGCCAGTTTGACAGTCGCCAGTCTCGGTTCAGGGTCTGGCTGTCCCGACATCAGCCGGATCGATGTCTTGATGAATACCTCGAAACCGACCAGCGCGGACACTGGATTGCCCGGCAGTCCAAACACCAGCGTTTCGCCGGCAGTCATGAAGTTGAGTGGCTTGCCGGGTTTCATGAAGAGACGCTGGAAATGCACCGTACCGAGGTCCATGAAGATCGACTTCAGCAGATCCTTCTCGCCCACCGACACCCCGCCAGAGGTGATCACGATATCGCTCCGGCTCATCAGGTCTGTCACCAGTGAACGAAGCTGCTCCTCATCGTCCGGACCGTGTCCGCAATAAATGACGTCACACCCGAATGCCTCGGCTGCCGCTTTCAGCGAAAACCGGTTGGAATCGCGAATCTGTCCCGGTCCGGGTTCCTGGTCAGGTTCGACCAGTTCATCACCGGTCGATAGCACGCTGACTTTCGGCCTGCGGATAACATTCACCCGCGGGTGCCCCAGACTCGCCAGCAGACCAACCTCTGCCGGGCCAATGATCGACCCTGCTTCGATCAGGACATCGCCTTCTCGAAGATCGGAACCGACAGGCCGGATGTTGGCGCCCTCGGAGATTTCGTCCTCATCAACGACGATGTGATCCTCCATGAGCTCGGTCTTCTCAACCGGGACGACCGAATCCGCGCCCTTCGGAACTGGAGCGCCGGTCATGATCCGGGCACAGGTTCCTTCGGTGACCTCGATATCCTGCATATCGCCGGCAAACTGATCACCGATGATCTCCCGCCATGGCGAGATGTCATCCGCAATCACAGCGAATCCGTCCATGGTCGATGCCGGAAACGGCGGCAGATCTCGATCGGCAACGAGCGGTTCGGCGATGATCCGGCCAGGAGCATCGATCAGATCAACCGTTTCGGCCGGCAACTTGTGGGTCACCTCACGCCTGACGATATCGAGCGCCTCACGAGGTGGGAGCAATCGGTCTGTCGCAGTCATCGGATTTCGCTTTCGCTGAGTTCGAACACAAACATATGCATGCACCGATGCATCTTAACATAGCGATGAGGTGGCTCCGGATGTCCGAATTGACCCGGATTCGGTAAAGTATCGCCCGTGTGTTTGCCGAGTTACTGATGCTGGGATCATGATCAACGACGTAGCACAGTCCGATCAGCCGAGTGAACCGGAGCAGGATGCGTCAACGCTTCGACGCCTCTGGCACCAGCACGGCGACATGCTCAAGGATGCGGCGCTCGCGTTCGCAGTCTCGAGGCTCATCTTCTACTCGGTCGCGATCATCGCCATCCTGACCATCCCGGAGTACACAGGCGACGAGTATTCACCGCGAGACTTCGAAACACATCCGCTGATCGACGCCAGTCTTCGCTGGGATGCCGGATGGTACATCGACATTGCGCGGGATGGATACGAGTGGACCGGCGCGGGTGAGGAGAGCGTTGCATTTTTCCCGCTTTTTCCAATGCTCCTCAAGGCGGCTTTGCTCGTCATCCCGGATAACCTGCTCTACCTCTTCGCAGTGCTGCTGAATCACGCGATCTTCTTCGTCGCGCTGCTGCCAGTCTGGCTCTATGCCTACCGGTTCGGCGGAAGACCAGTCGCCCAACGCACGCTCCTGTTGCTTTGCCTCTTTCCGACAGCTTTCTTCTTTAATGCCGTCTACACCGAAGCGCTGTTCCTGCTGGTAAGTGCGATCGCGCTGCTGGCGCTGCACAAGAGCAACTACATCCTGGCCGGAACAGTCGGTTTCCTGACGAGTCTGACCCGGCCGACCGGAGTCCTGCTGGGGTTGCCGTTCCTGATCCAGCTCTGGCGCGACCGAACGGACGACTGGAAAGTGAGCGTGCTGCGTGGCTGGCCGATCGTGCTTATTCCAGCCGGGCTCGCCGCCTACATGGGATATCTCTGGTATGCGTTCGGTCGCCCTCTTGGATTCCTCGAAGTGCAGGAGGCCTGGGGACACGTGCAGATGCTGCCGACGACCGCGATCATCGACTCGTTCCGTTACCTCATAGAGACCGACACCCGGGACGTGTTCTACGTCATGGGTGCGGTCAACACGTTTCTCACCGTCTGGGCCCTGGTGATGGCTGTCGTGATCATTCGAAGCGATTCACTCGGCTCATCTTTTGCCTTCGCGGCTGTGCTCATGCCGCTGGCTGCCGGGGTCGAATCGATGCCGGTGGTAAGTATGGCCCGGTACGTACTGATACTTTTCCCGCTATTCATTCCGATGGCGATCTGGGCACGAAACTGGTCGATTCAGGCGCTGATCATAGCTGCATTCCTGCCAACGCACATCATGCTCGCCGCCTTGTTCGTTCGCTGGTACTGGGTCGTCTAACCCTGAGCCGCGTATGTCACGCGGCGCTTTGAGCAAACCGAGCTTTTGACAATGGTCCAGATACGCGAGTATATTTGGCCTACGAGAGCCACGTGGTTCGCGCAGCGCTGGATTCCTCATCTATGTCCAAACCGGAGTATGCTCACCATCCCCAGGAAGAACCGGCAGTGGTTCCGGGAACGGCCACCGTTTCCGAGATACCGACGTGGGAAACGCTCGAATCCGTCATCGAGGAAAACCTTCCGGGCGTTGATATCACCAAAGTCCGCCGAGCCTACGAGTTTGCCAACGATCAGCACTCGGAAGTTGTCCGAAAATCAGGTGAGCCCTACATCTCGCACCCGATCGCCGTCGCGATTATTCTCGCTGAGATGCAGCTCGACCCGGATGCGCTGGCAGCCGCATTGCTTCACGATGTCATTGAAGATACCGAAACAACATTTGAAGACATCGAGTCCGTATTCGGAGAGACCGTCGCCAAGCTGGTAGACGGCGTATCCAAGCTCGGTCAGATCAAGTGGACCCCCGAACAGAGCGAACAGGCGTCACGGGAGAAGGAGCGGCAGGCCGAGAGCCTGCGCAAAATGTTTCTGGCCATGGTTGATGACATCCGGGTGGTGCTCATCAAGCTGGCCGACAGGCTCCACAACATGCGAACGCTCGAACACATGCCCAGGGCGAAGCAAATCCGTAGCGCACAGGAAACGATGGAGATCTACGCCCCACTCGCAAACCGCCTCGGTATCTGGCAGATAAAGTCCGAACTCGAAGACCTCGCCCTCCGCTATCTCGATCCGCAGACATTTTTCAGCATTGAGCGCGCGCTCAAACGTCGAGGGAATGATCGCGATCGCTATATCAACTCGGTCATTGATGAGCTTCAAACTGCGCTGGCTGACGCCGGTATCGAAGCGGAGATCTACGGGCGCGAGAAGCACATTACGTCGATTGCCCGGAAGATGGAGCGCAAAGGGCGTCGCCTGGAAGAGATCTACGACGTCCTCGGGATCCGGGTGCTGGTCAACGAAAAGAAAGACTGCTACGGCGCGCTCGGCGTGATCCACACTATGTGGCATCCGATCCCCGGCGAGTTCGACGACTATATCGCCACTCCCAAGGAGAGCATGTACCAGTCGATCCACACGGCCGTGATCGGCAGTGAAGGGTCCCCGATCGAGATTCAGATTCGCACCTTCGAGATGCATCAGGTGGCCGAGTACGGTATCGCCGCGCACTGGCGTTACAAAGAAGGTGCCAAATCCGACCAGAATCTGGAAGCCAAGATCACATGGCTGCGCCAGCTTATGGACTGGCGGGACGAAGTCGTTGACGCCCAGGAGTTTGTCGAGTCGCTGAAATCTGATGTCTTCCAGGAGATGATCTACGTCTTCACGCCACAGGGAGACATCATCGAACTGCCCGCCGAAGCGACGCCGATCGATTTCGCCTACCGCATTCACACCGAAGTCGGTCACCAGTGCGTCGGGGCAAAGGTCAACAACCAGCTCGTGCCGCTCGATTACAAGCTCCAGAACGGTCAGGTCGTCCAGATCATGACCTCAAAGACCAAGGTGGGCCCGTCGCGCGACTGGCTGATGTCGAGCAACGGTTATATCAAGACGGCTTCGGCTCGGGAAAAAGTTCGCCAGTGGTTCCGCAAGCAGGAGCGTGAGGAGAACATCGCGCAGGGTCGCAGCATCCTGGAGCGCGAGCTTCGCCGGCTCGGGATCGATGCGAAAATCGATGAGATCGCGAAACAGTTCCCGCGATACAACAAAACTGACGATTTTCTGGCGGCGATTGGATACGGCGCAGTCAGCCCGCAGCAGATCGCAACCCGGCTAGCTGAGGACGAGGACAAGAAGGTGCTCCGGCGGTCAACGACCAGGGAGTCGACGACATCACCGGTCGGCATCAACGTTACCGGAATCGGGGATCTGTACACTCGACTCGCAAGCTGCTGCAAACCGGTCTTCGGCGATCCGATCATCGGCTACGTTACCCGAGGTCGCGGCATCACCGTTCACCGAGACGATTGCCAGAACGTTGCCAACGTTGACGAAGCCGGGCGCCTTGTTCAGGTTAGCTGGGGGAATGAACAGCAGGAACGCTACCCGGTCAATGTCCGGATCGATGCCTGGGACCGTGTTGGACTGCTGCGTGACATCACCTCGCTCGTTGCCGATGAAAAGGTCAACGCGCTGAATGTCCTGACCCGGGTCAACGACGACCGAACGGTGACTGTCCTGATGACGCTGGAAGTGAACGGTGTCCAGCAGCTGTCTCAGATGCTGCAGAAGCTGGAAGCGATCCGCGACGTGTTCGACGTCATGCGAGACCCGACCCCGGCCAACGCCTTCGAGACCGGCACCAGTCACTAGCTAATGACCAGTTTCCGAGCCTCTGATGCGACAACGTCGGGGAAAACGCAGATCCTCTGCGTGGGCGAGGCATTGATCGATCTCCTGGCAACCCCGGCAGATTCATGGGAAGCGATCGATCGGTTCACGCCGAGAATCGGGGGTGCGCCGGCAAACGCGTCGGTCGCGATCCAGCGACTCGGCGGCAGCGCTGCATTTCTCGGTTGCATTGCGAACGACGATCCCGGAATCTGGATCCGTGAACGGCTGGACGCTGAAAACGTTGATATGTCCAGGGCTATATCCGTGTCGCGGGCTCAGACAAGACTCGCCCTCGTGACAGGACCATCCGACAACCGGGATTTCGTGTTCTATGGCCACCCCGCCGCGGACACCGTACTTTCTCCAGAGAACATCGAACAAATTGAACTCGATCGGGCAGCCGCAATTATGGTCGGCTCATTGCTCCTGTTGAGTGAGCCCAGTTGTTCCGCGATGTTCAGACTGCTCGATCTCGCGCGTCAGCGGAAGATCCCCATCATCTTCGACCCCAATCCCAGGGTGAAATCCTGGCCGGATCCGGACCAGGCCCGTGAACTGTTGCTCCCGTTCATCCGCTCCGCCCGGCTTCTGAAACTTGGAATGGACGAACCAGCGGTTCTCGGCATGTCACCGGACGAGATACGAACCCAGCAGCCGGATGGCTCGGTATTTGTCCTTACAGACGGAGCGAACGGTTGCTGGTATTGGTATGGTGAGGTGGATTCGCGGAGAATTCCCGCGCCGCAGGTGCAATCGGTGGACTCAACTGGTGCAGGTGACTGCTTTACCGCAGCACTCACGCTCCGGGCCGTCGAACAAGGATGGCGAATTGGCGATGAGGATGTACATTTTGCCAGTGTCGCCGGCGCACTTGCGACAACTACCTACGGGGCGATGGACGCGATTCCCCACCGTTGGCAGGTCGAAGAGATGATGAAAGAGTAGCGAGTTTTATGTTCAGTGATCCGACAGCGTTTTCGATCGGGCCCTTCACCGTCCAGTGGTATGCCCTGTTCATCATGACCGGCGCCGTGCTGGCAGCGATCCTGGCCAGCAAACTCGCCGAGTTTCGTGGTCTCAGATCGGATGCGATTTTCGATATCGCGATTGTTTCGCTCATCGCCGGAGTGATCGGCGCTCGACTGTATTTCGTTATGCTGGAATGGGATTACTACGGCAATAACCTGCTTCAGATCCTGAACATTCCGCGCGGTGGACTTTCGATCCACGGCGCCATCATCTTCGGCGTCGCCGCGATCATCATCATGACCTGGCGAATGAAACAACCGGTCCTTTCCTGGCTGGACGTTGCCGCACCGGCCGTGGCACTTGGTCAGGCAATCGGCCGCTGGGGCAACTATGCGAATCAGGAAGCGTTCGGCGCTCCAACCGACCAGCCGTGGGGAATCGAGATCCGTCCCGAGAATCGTCCAGCGGAATATGCCGAGGCGACCCATTTCCACCCGACGTTCTTCTATGAGTCGGTTCTGAATCTGGCGAACGCCGCTTTGCTGACGTATCTGATAGTTCGATTTTCTGGCAAGGAATGGATGCGGGCTGGAGATATTCTGGCGGTCTACCTGATCACCTACGGGATCATCCGTATCCCGCTGGAGTGGCTCCGGACCGACAGTCTCTATATCGGCCCGATGCCTGCAGCGTACTGGCTCAGTGGCGCGATGATTCTCGGTGGAATCATTCTGATGGTCCTGAACCGAAAGGTTTTTAACGGGTCCAAATTCGGCGAGCCGCTCGATGAGGGCAAGAAGCGAAAAGCGAAGGCTGCCTAGCTCGTCTCATCCGGTTGATCTTCATCATCGGGGTTTCCGAACCGCGCCTGCATGCGCTCTCGACGGGTCTTGCGACGCCGCTTCTGCTCTTCCTGCTCGATTTCCAACGCCTGCTCGTCCCAGACGAGTTCGGCTTCGGCAATGTGCACGATGTCGCCTGCCTCGATGCCTTCCTCTTCGAGTGCTTCAGAGATACCGGACTTGTCCAGAACGCGCTGGAACCGGTCGGCGCCTTCCTCGTTTGCGAAGTCTGTCATCCGGGTGAATCGCTCGATGTTCGTTCCGTGTACCCGGAAATGATGTTCCGACATCCGCTCGATCTCAAAGTGGTCGTCGTCTTCCTCGTCAAGCGTGTAGACGACGCGGTCCTCCGGTCGGACTTCCGGCTCCGGTGGCGGGAGTTCAGCAACGAGTGTGCTGACACCCTGAACAAGCTCGTCGATCCCCTGTCCGGTAGCCGCCGAGATGGCGTAGACCGGAAAGTCGAACTCTGAAACCGCAGCCTTGATGCGCTCCAGGTTTTCCTGTGTCTCAGGCAGATCCATCTTGTTCACCGCCACAACCTGAGGGCGCTCTGCGAGAATCGGCGAGTACTCTTCGAGCTCCCGGTTGATGTTATGGAAATCATCGACCGGGTCGTGTTGCTCGAGACCACCTGAACCGTCGATCACATGCAGAAGCAGGCGGCAACGTTCAATGTGGCGCAGGAACTCGTGACCCAGCCCGACACCGTCTGCCGCACCTTCTATCAACCCGGGAATGTCCGCCATCACAAAGCTGCGACCGCGTGATCGTCCCGGATCGACTACTCCGAGGCTCGGCTCTAGCGTAGTGAACGGGTAGTCAGCCACCTTTGGGCGCGCCGAACTGACCGCGCTCAACAGTGTCGACTTCCCGGCATTGGGGAAGCCGACCAGGCCGACGTCGGCGATGACCTTGAGTTCCAGCCGAACCCAGAACTCCTGGCCTGGCTCACCTTTCTCGGCAATCTTTGGCGCCTGCCGCGTGGATGTCTTGAACCGGGTATTACCTTTGCCGCCCCGTCCACCCTGCGCGACCAGATAGGTATCGCCGGGTTCGATCAGGTCCGCCAGCGCCTCGTTGGTTTCGTCGTCATAGATCACGGTCCCCGGCGGAACATCGATGTAGAGACTTTCGCCAGTCTTGCCGTGCTTCTTCTGACGCGCCCCGTGGGTTCCACCCTCAGCCCGGAAGTGCTGCTGATAGCGGAAATCGATCAGGGTGTTCTCCTGCGGATCCACCCGGAAGTAGACATTACCGCCCGGTCCGCCATCGCCGCCGTCCGGTCCACCGCGTGGAATGTACTTCTCTCGCCGAAACGTGGCTGCACCGTTGCCGCCATCTCCGGCCTTTATGAAAATTTTCGCGCGATCGTAAAACATGGTTCCTCATCCCGGACGTCCGGAGTCGTCGTTCAATCAGTCGAAACGAGCGCACAATGCATTCCCTCCAGCGACTGGAGGCATTGAACCCTCGCAACGTCGTATTCTACTCCAGGTAATCGCGGAGTTTCTTACTACGGTTCGGGTGACGAAGCTTGCGAAGTGCTTTGGCTTCGATCTGCCGGATGCGCTCGCGGGTTACGCCGAACGCATGGCCGACTTCCTCCAGCGTTCGAATGCGGCCACCATCGAGGCCAAAGCGCATCTCCAGCACCTGCCGTTCTCGATCGGCGAGCGTCCAGAGCACCTCTTCCACCTGCTCCTTGAGCATATGGAACGCAGCGGCATCGGCCGGCGCCAGTGCCCGGGTATCCTCGATGAAGTCACCGAGCGTGCTGTCGTCTTCTTCACCGACCGGAGATTCCAGCGACACTGGCTCCTGCGAGAGTTTCTGAATCTCGCGGACCCTCTCCGGGGGCAGTTCCACCTCGACGCCGATCTCTTCCGACGTCGGCTCACGGCCAAGTGACTGGTGGAGTTGCCGGGAGGTCCGGCTCACCCGGTTGATCGTTTCAACCATGTGCACCGGAATGCGGATCGTCCGTGCCTGGTCGGCAATTGCCCGGGTGATCGCCTGGCGAATCCACCAGGTGGCATACGTCGAGAACTTGAAGCCCTTGTGATACTGGAACTTCTGAACCGCTCGTAGCAGGCCGAGATTGCCTTCCTGCACGAGATCGAGCATTGACATTCCGCGGCCGACGTACTTCTTGGCGACGCTCACGACCAGCCGGAGATTGGCCTCGGTCAGCCGTTCGCGGGCGGCATCTCCTCGCACGATCGCGTCGTTCCATCTATTGGCCAGCGAGCCCGAGACCGCGCGAAATACCGGATGAACCTCGTTTTCAGACGGCATGTATTCGACGGTTGACATGAGCGACTGGACCTCGGGAGGCAGCAACGCATATTCGACCCGTCGCAACCGCAGGTGCTCCTCAAGTTGGTTGGGCGTGATGCCGTTCCGCTTGCTCACGTTAGCGACAATCTGCTCATCAATTGTCGAAATGGGAAGTACAGCGTCCAGCACCTGTTGCTTGGTTCGTGCCGGGCGATCCGGGTACGCCTCCGAATAGAACTCGTAAGCGAGCGGCCAGCCATCAATGAACGACTGGAAGATTCGAATACCGGTCTGCAATGGAGTCGCGTGGCCAGAACCGTTCTCGGGCACAGACGATTCGTCCAGGGCCACCAGGTAGTCACGGGCCTCCATCGACTGGGACAGGGAGACTTCCTGCTCGCCCGTGAGCAATGGAACTCGTCCTATCTCGCGGAGATAGATGCGCACCGGATCGTCAAGTGAGACGCCGGACATGTCATCCACTGCTGGAACGACCTCGGAAATCACGGTTTCACGAGGGTCAATCTCAACCAGCGCACCGTTATCGCCGATCTCGACAACCGGGATACTCAGTGCCGAAAGCTGTTCGGCAATGTCATCGACATTGGCTACCGCAGCCGCACTGGCGGTGGCCAGTTCCTCAACGGTAAGGTAGCCCTGCTGTCGGGCATGACGGACGAGGTCCGCAAACGAACCATTGTCCGGATCAGTGCCCTCGCCGGCCAGTTCCCCCGCATCGATTTCCGAAATCGGCGGAAGACCTTCTGCCTGTGGCGGATGTGGTTCAGTCGTAACTCGTGAGGTCTGTGTCACGGTCCAGTTCCCTACAACCGTAGGCGGTCTTGTTCACTACTTTGTGCGGCACCTTAGTGATACTACGAAACGAGCCGTGAGGCAAATCTAGCCGGCCTTTAACGTGATGACAGGTGATCCGCCATTATGTCCCGAGCCAGGAGATCTTCAAACCGCTCCCGACGTTGCATGACCGTCGTTTCCCCGTCACGAACCATGACAACCGCGGGACGCAACGCCATGTTGTAGTTGCTCGCCATCGCCAGGCAATATGCGCCGGACGCAGGAACCGCAATCAGGTCTCCCGGTTCCGGATCCAGAAGACGAGCGTCACGAATCAGCACGTCACCCGATTCACAGTACTTGCCGGCGATCGTCACCGTTGCTTCAGTCCCGCCCGCTCGATTGGCAATCGCAGCCTCGTAGACTGCGTCATACAGTGGAGGACGGATGTTGTCAGCCATTCCACCATCCACACATACATACCGCCGGACACCCGGAATGTCCTTAATGGAACCGACCCGGTACAGTGCAACACCGGCCGGGCCAATGATCGATCGTCCTGGTTCGACCACAAGTTCCGGCAGGTCAATTCCCATCTCTTCAGCGCCCTTGCGCGTTGCCGAGGCAACGGCATCGGCGAAATCCGTCACGGAGGCATCCGGATCGCTGGATTCGTACTGAATGCCCAGACCCCCGCCAGGAGAAATCTGATCAGGTACAACTCCATACTTGTCGCGCATTGCTGAAGCAAAGCGGAACAACGATTCCACCGCTGCTACATATGGCTCGATCTCAAAAATCTGCGAACCGAGGTGGATGTGGTAGCCACGAAGCCGAATCCCGCCGACCTTGCTGATTCGGGATACCGCTTCCTCCGCATCTCCGGTATCGATCAGCAATCCGAACTTGGAATCGACGATCCCGGTCTTCCGGTAGTCATGCGTGTGCGTGTCGATGCCCGGATTCAGGCGCAACAGCGCGTCGACGCTCCCGCCATGCTCTCGCAGCAGTTCGTCGAGAAGATGTATTTCGTGGAAGTTGTCGATGACAATTTCACCAACTCCGGCGTCAAGCGCCATTCGCAGTTCATCTGGCGTCTTGTTGTTTCCATGAAACGTAATCCGTTCCGCCGGAAAGCCAGACTGAATTGCGACATACAATTCTCCGCCAGA
>SLMJ01000128.1 GCA_007133615.1 Thermomicrobiaceae bacterium
AGCCAGCCAGTAGGCAATGAAGCCGATCCAGAGCAGAAAGAAGGCGGGAACGAGGAAATCGAAGTTCATCGTTAAGGCGCCCGCGCCAACCAGCCCAACGCCGAGCAGGGCGCGTATTGTCGCGGAGACCTGTTGTGGCACTTCGGGACGGAACAGATCACCGCTGAACACCGAAAGAACCGTCACGCCTGCGGCAACGACTGGATTGAAGAGAACCGCGGCAACCACAACAAACAGGAATACGGGAGATTCGGCGCGTCGTGTTGTGTCTCCCGGCGGAACGAGCCAGTCCATGACGAGCATTGCACCGATAAACAGCGCAATCGACCAGGCTGGGAAAACGATGTCCATCCGGGTAGTCCCGGTCGCGATCAGGACGATCGCAAAGACCAGAATCGTTGCACTCTGGACGCGTTGCGACGTCGTTGACACCGCGTCGGTCGTCAGTGTTGGTACGTGTTCGAGATATTGATCGCGCATCAACGTCAATCTCTGTCGGGCGTGACACGGCCCGGAGCCCGAACCGCGGCTCCGATACGCCAATACGCCAATCGTGACCGGATCTGCAAACTCCGGCATCTTTCGGAGGTACTGATTTATCGGGATTGTTCCGGTCGGTTTGTCTTGGCGTCCGTAGACATTCTGGTCATGCAGATGTGAACAGGCATGTAAGCATGCTCACAGTCCCTGTTACGAATCAGACGAATCGGCTTCTCCGTAGGGTTTCGGGCGGGCAAATGTGATGACGATCGAGGCGAGAATCGGCAACGCAGCCATGGCAAGAATCGGCACGGTGTAACTGCTGGTCTGTTCCTGCAGGTAAGCGACCGGCAACGGGCCGACCGCGGCGCTGGTAATTCCAACCATCATGGCGGAGCCCTGAATGCGCCCCAGGTTGTGGCGGCCATAGAAGTGCGCCCAGGTCGTATTGCTCACGATTCGCTGGAACCCACCCTGGACACCCAGGAACAGCGCGTACACGATCGCCATTACTGGACTCGCGATAATGAGCGCGAGAAGCGTTGCTGTCAGGAGCGCGATCATCGTGAGATAGAAGAGAAACTTCGGCCCCACCCGGTCAACGATGAATCCGCCAGCCATGGATGAACTCGCCGATGTTACCGCGTACGGAACGAACACGCTGGCGGCGATCGCCGCGGAAAGCCCCTGCTCGTCGAAAATCGAGACCTGGTGAAATATCAGAGCTGTGGAGACGAAGGACGGGGTGGCGAGCGGGAGTGCGAGCATCCAGAATGTCGGGGATGTGAACACGCGCCGTTTGTCGGGTTGCCCTTTGACCTGCGCCGGCGTCGGCTCATTCTCGGGAGGGCGATCCCGGTTGTCCGGGTGCAGGCCGACTTCCTCTGGTGTGTTTCGAACCAGAAAGATCGCTCCCGGAAGCACCAGGACCCAGACCATCACGCCGAGGACCATGTACGCCTCGCGCCAACCGATGCTGCTGATCAGAAACTGGGATACTGGCGGGAGTATTGCGTTTGATGCGGCGAAACCGAGCCCGACGACCGCCATGGCCCGACCTCGTCGTTCCACGAACCATGACGCGACCAGCAACGTCGAGTTGATGGGAAGTGATCCCTGGCCGAATGCCCGAAGTGCGGCGAACGCTATGAAGAAGGAAACCGTTCCGACTGCGAACGCCATCCCGAAGCAGACAAATCCAAAAACGGCGGACACAGCAATCAACGTCAACCGCGGTCCGGTGCGGTCAGCTATACGACTGACAGTCATGACCATCAGCGCGCTAACACCGGTGCCGACCGCGTACAAAAACGAGACGTTAGTTCGAGAGAGACCGGTGTCCTCGATGATCGAGTCGAGAAATATCGAGAAAACGAACGACTGACCGGGTCCCGAGCTGAAGGAAACCAGTGCACCGACAAGGACAATGGCCCACCCGTAAAACGGCAGGCCACTCCCCGGAGTCATGCGATTCAATATCGATCCGATGACCTTCCTCCTCGCCGGTGGCCCGGTAATCTGCAGCAGTGCTACAGCAACACATTCTTAACGATGTCTCGAGTTCTGTCTACGGATTGTGGGAACAGGCGGGATGTTCCCGTCACACAATCGCTTTCTGGAATCGGTAGGCTTGTCTGGGAACGTAGTTGACCTGCCGATTGAAGGGCTGCCGGGTGGAGAACCAGACATTTCGGACCGGTATCGCGATCAGCTGTATCGCCGGAGCGACACTTCTGCATTTTCTGGGGACGCTTGTGTTCGCCATGGGTGTGGTCATCTGGCTCTTGCTGGCAATGGGAGCCGGGTTCATGCGACCGACGGGATGGCTGCTGATGGCGGCGCCGGTTCCGTGGATCGCGGGAGTCGGGATCGGGGTGCTAACCGGCCGTCATGACTCCTTCGGCGAGCTCTGGTTGCTGCCGTTTCTTCTGAGCACTCTTGCTGGGCTGATCGGAATCACGTTCGGCGTGGCCGCCCGGAAGAATGCGACCCGGAGCAGGGGCGAGCAGCAGGAAGCCGGCTAGCCCTGGAGTTCGGGTTCCCGGCGTTCACGAACCTCAGCGTTGATTGCAGAACCGAAGAGCATAATCATGCTCATGAAGTAGAAGAAGATAACGAGAACGACGAAACTCCCCAGGGCCCCATATACACTCCGGGGATCGACGACCCAGAGGAACACCTGCAATCCGGCCATCACGAGAACCCACAGTATCGTCGATATGACCGCACCAGGGGAGATGAAGCTCAGCGCGCTGGTAAACCGCCCCGCAACGAGCCAGTAGAACAGCGACAACATCAGGAGAACGATTACTGCCATCAATGGCCAGCTGGCGTAGTTCCACAGGACTGAATACGTATCGCCCATTCCAATGCCCTCTGCTAAGGCACGTCCCAGACCTCGCCCGAACAGTAGCACGGTGACCGAGAGCAGGAGGGCGGTACCCATTGCGCCGACGAGGCCCATTGCCACCATCCTGCGCCAGATGTAGGTGTGTTCGAGTTCCTGGCCGCTCATCCGGGCGCTTCCCTTCATCAGAGACGTCATCGCCCGTGATCCTGCCCAGATTGCGATGACGATCGAGCTAAGCATTCCGAACGAGAGCATTCCTCGGCCCGAGCGCTCCACCGCCTCATCAACAAGCGGAACCAGCAGGTCTCCGGTGTCTCCCGGCGCCATCCGGACAACGGTGCTCTCCAGGTCTTCGACAAGGGCGATGGGCACAATCTGTGAAATCAGCGCAATTCCAGCTATCAGGAAGATGAGAAAGGGAGAGACGGCCAGAATGGCGAAGTAGGCGGCTTCAGCCGCCAGCGCGCTGACGTCGGTTCCGCGCATTCGCCAGACGGCGAAGACCAGCACCCGGAGTCGAGATTGCCGGGGCAGGTGCTCGGCGATGTTAGATTGAGTCGCGCTTTTCAATACTCTATCCCGAAGGTTTCTGGCACTGGTTCACGAGTTTCTCGTGCCCCCATCTTATCCACTTGATGAAGCCGGCGCATTGTATGCTCCCGCCGGACGCTATTCCACCGGGTGACGCAGGCTGCGGAGAAAGTTCACCAGGTGCCAGGTTTCCTCCTCCGACAGCGTTTCTCCAGCGCCGGGCATGGCGGGATCGATCCCGTGTTCGATCCAGTAGGCGATATCCCCCGCGGGATGGGTATCCATGTGCGAAGCTGTGAGGTCGGCCGGCGGTCGATCCAGTTGCGAAATATCTTCCCCGCTGCCGCGCGCGTCCTCGCCGTGACAGACGGCGCAGTGTTCGAGATAGAGTTCCCGACCTGTCTCGACTGATTCGAGCGTCCTGGGAATCGGATTTCGTGCCTGCGCTTCGGGCGTGTGCGTAATTCGTCCGTTCCAGAGCGCAAGCACCGTGAACACGAGCACCACCATCATGAGGAGTGACAGCACGTCCGGAAGGCGTCCATCGCGCCGGTACCGTGAAAAGACCAGCCCTCCCAGGATGAACACCCCTGCTCCAGACAGCACGCCGAGCGTTGCCTGCACACCGGTGAACCTCAGCGGCGGAGACAGGCGATCATCTGCGGACTGTTCCGGAAGTTCCAGGGAAACAGGGACGGTAAGGTTTGGACCATCGATCCGCTGGATTTGAACATCGATGTCCCATTGACCACCGACACTCAGGTCGAGCCCATCGGCCTCGAAACGCGCGATCGGGCTGTCGATAACCTCACCGTCGGCAGTGCAGATGTCTTCCGGGTGCAGAACGATCTGGCGGTCACCGCCATACAGATCCGCAGAACGAACCCGGATGGCGGTTTGCGCAGTATCGCTGAGTGCAGCGCCTGGTGCCGAAAGATCGAGCGTGATCCGGTTGTGGCCCGGCACGCCTGGCGTGATGTAGAGCGCGCCGCTCAGCTCGTCCGCGTCGAATTCCCGGGACTGCCGTTCCTGTGACGCCAGATATGCATCTCTTGCAGTCTGGTCCTGCCCATTCAGTAGTGCCCCGGTCCCGGTGATCCCGAGTACGAGGACAAACGTGACCGGTAAGCCAAAGGTGGTGATTCGACGGCCATGTGGAACGGACGGGATAATCCGCGATCCCAGCAGGCCACCAAGCACGAGAATTGCAGCGAGGCCGGAGAGGATCAGCTTGATCGTGAGGATCTCGCCGTATTCCGTGGTGCGGAGCGCGGCGAGGTTTCCAGTGTTGAGGTGATAGGCGTAGAGTCCGGTCAAACCGAGCACCGGGATGCTCCCGAGCACCAGAATCCCGAGTGTCCGGGCGAATTGCCGTCCTGCTGGTCCCCGCCAGTCAACGTGCGATGTCTCGGTTATGATCGCGGCGCACAGAATCCCGCCCGTCCAGATGCCCATTGCAGCCAGGTGCAGCCAATGATTGGCCGTTGCCGGAGCCGAGCCAACGAGTTGCTGGCCGGAATGACTGGACATCGCCAGAGGGACGAGCGCAGCTGCGCCAGCCCCGAGGGCGACGCCGCAGACTCGCCGGTCGGTTCGCGATCGCCAGATCCCGGGTATCGCCAGAACCGCAGCAAAGAGAATTACATGAGCAAGATGCAGCATTAGCGACGAACCGGTCGCGGTGCCGGTCAGCGCGTCCGCCAGGGTTCGCCCGGTTCGGGACGTCTCTGCGAACAGCCCGATCCCGCCGCCGATCGCACTGATCACCAGGGCCAGCAACGCCAGCAGGCGAACTCGGGATGCGATGCCGCGAACCGGGCGTCCATGGTTCTGCAGGGCGGGTCGCAATGCGACGATCCAGAGCAGAAGGAGCCCACTCGCTGCGGTCGCCCCCAGAAGCATCATTGTTCGGCCGATAGCGGGGAGCACCGATGACGATTCGCCGAACTGCGATTCCGGTGGAGCGCTGGGTAAGGCGCCGGCCTCGCCGACCTCGATGGCGAAGTGGCCCGAGTGTTCCGACTCCCCGTTTGACGTGGCAACCTGCCACCGCACGGTGTAGACGCCGTCCGGGAGCGTGCTCCTAGGTGACAGGACAAGTTCGGACGGGTTGGATTGATCGACGATCGTTTCGTTTGCGAGGGATTCCCCGGATTGATCGAGCAGATCCGCCTGGCTGTGATCCCGGTCGAGTGTTTCGGTGAATCCGAGTCGGATCTCGCTCGGCGCATCCGATATCCGCTCTCCGGCTGCCGGTTCTGACCACTCGAGTTCAAGAGTCTGCTGTGCATTGAGCGCAGCCGGACCTACGGCGAGCATCAGGAGTGTGACGATGCCGAGCAGCAGGAGTACCCGGCAGGCACCGGAAATGGTGCCTGCCAGTTGTTTAGTGCAACCACCGGAACGGTGCGAACGCATGGTTACGACACGTTCTCCAGCAACCAGCGAAGGTCGTGGGCCATGTCGTCGCCGTCAGCATCGGGCGGAAGGATCATGGCGGCTCGCCCCTGTGTATCCAGCATCCAGATCTGCGCCGAGTGCGAGATGAGATAGTCCCCATCCTCACGGTCCTCGATCTCAACACGGATATCGTAGGCATCCCACACCGCTGCCATGTCCTCCGGATCGCCGGTCAACCCGATGATCTCGGCGTCCGCGCGCTCGACGTATTTCTTCATCTGCTCCGGTGTGTCCCGTTCGGGATCGACCGATATGAAGAGAAAGAGCGCGTCGTCGGCGTCGTCGCCGAGTTGGTCTGCCGCGGCGCTCATGTGCATCAGTGTGAGTGGGCAGATGTCCGGGCAGTGCGTGTAGCCGAAGAAGATCGCCGTCGCCCGCCCCTCATGATCAGAGAGGCGGAACGGATTTCCCTCGTGATCGATCAACTCGAAATCAGGCGCCGGAGTTGGTTCATCCAGCAGGAGGCCTCGCGGGCCATCGGCGTCTTCATCGTCGCTGGTTGCCTCTGTGGTCTCGGGGTCCGGAGGATCCTCCGCGGACTGATCACCATTGTCCGACTCACAGGCGGCAACTGCCAGGAGCAGTGCGAAGAGAACGAGCAATAGTGGTCGGAATGTTCGTCTGATCATTGGTCTTCCACCGTTACATCAAGTTCGATGTCGTCGTGATCTTCGAATTCGAGCGTGATCTGGAACGTGTCGCCGACTTCCAGGTCCTGCTCCAGATTCATCATCATGATG
The DNA here is from genome assembly GCA_007133615.1 of Thermomicrobiaceae bacterium. GTDB lineage: Bacteria > Chloroflexota > Chloroflexia > Thermomicrobiales > Thermomicrobiaceae > SLMJ01. Next base: position 6,562 of record SLMJ01000128.1, read on the forward strand.
TGGTAGCCGCCAGGCTCCAGAGAGACCGTTTCTCCGGCTTCGATGACAAGTTCCGGGATCTCCTCCATCTGCATCATGCCGTCTTCCATGGTCGATTCATGGACTTCAACGGCGCCAGCGATATCACCACTGGCGCCGATCAGCGTGAGATCGGCATCGCCATCATTGGAGATGTCCATATAGGCTGCGCTGTTGTCTCCAGTGTCGCCCGGGCGCGCCCAGACGTTCTCGATTACAGGGTCAGCGGCCGCGTCATCCGCACACGCCGCCAGAACTGTCGCCAGCATGAGTGTGGCGAGGATGCTCAGGATTGTTCGGTTAGTGTTCATTTTCAGTCTTCCGTTTGATCCGGCGGAACTGGTGTGAGATGCACCGCCGCCGAGCAGGTTGATTTCCAGTTACATGTCATTCGCGCAGGCTTCTGATGTAGTTCACCAGGTGCCAGGCGTCTTCGTCGGATAGTTCGGATTCGAACCCGGGCATAGCCGGGTCGATTCCGTCCATGATCCACCAGTAGATGTCGCCGTCGGTGTGTATCTCGACGTGCGGGCCTGTCAGATCTGCCGGTGGCCGTTCCAGGCGGTCAATATCTTCACCGTCTCCTTCACCTTCGGGACCGTGGCAGACCGCGCAGTGCTCCAGGTAGAGTTCCCTGCCGGTTTCGATTGATTGCGGTGTCGACAGGATCGGATTGCGAGCCTGCGTCGTCGGCGTTGTCTCGACGAGTGTCTGCCAGGTTGTCAGCGCCGCGAACACCAGGAACATCAGCGCCAGCCAGCCGAGGATCCGATCGGGCTCCGTGCGGAACCGGTGTCGAGCGGCGACGGCGCCGAACACGACGGCCAGGGCGATCCCGATCGGTGCTCCGACTGACTGCAAACCTTCCAGTCGTGGTGGCGGGCCGGGAACCTGATCCTGTGCCGGGACTTCCGGAACCTCGAACGAGCGATCGATGCGCCAGTCGACCTCGTTCGTCCGCTGGATGACGATCTCCATGTCCCAGGTTCCCGGAATGCTCAGGTCGCTGCCGTTCTCGGCAAACCGGACGGACCGGCCGCGATCACCTTCTGGCAGACGTTCCAGTTCGATCTGACGCGTGCCGCCGAGCAACGCCTCCCGTCCAAGCCGGAGCTCGACCGAGGTGTCCTCGGGCAGTTCGCCGCCGTCCGGGATAACGTCGACGGTGTAGTTGTTCTGACCGACGGCTCCGGGTGAGATGTAGGTCGCGACGGTCAGGTCCATATGTTCGAATCGGAAGTTCGTGCGTTCGGCCTGGCTCTCCAGTGTGTCGCGTGCTGGCGCCATACTGACAAGCACGGCAACAACGCCGAGTACTGCCGCACCCAGCGCAATCTCCGCTGCAACGGTGCGTCCGAAGTGTTTTCCTGCCTGCGCAGCGCGCTTCATCCATGGACTGATGACCATCAGATTGAGCCCACCGAGCAGAAAGAGTGGCAGCGAGATCAGGAGCTTGAGGCTCAGCGTGCGACCATACTCGGTCTCCTGCATCGCCGAGATGCTCCCCACCTGCAGCCACGCCGAGTAGATCCCGCTCAGCGTCAGAACTACGACACTCGCGATCGCCATGGTTGAGAACCGCGGAATCAGGTCCGCGAGCACGCGTTGCCGTTCCTCGGGTTCCAGCGACCTGGTTGGCAGGATCGCCGCGCCGAACAGCGCGATAAGCCCGCCGATCCAGACGGCCGTTGCCGCGAGGTGGAGCCAGTCGTTGATGATCGCAACGTTGGTTCCGATCGAAACGGCTGCCGCGTGGCTGGACATCGAGAACGGCAGCAGCGCCAGCAGCGCGATGCCCAGAGCTAGCCAGCCGGTTCGCCTGACGCGTGTCTGTCGCCAGAGCGCTCCGCTGTAGAGAATGGCGCCGAGCATGGCGAACTGCAGGATACGCAACCCCCAGAACAGGCCGTACTGAGTGCCGAAGAGCGTGTCTGTGACATCCTGTATGGTGAGTCCCAGTGTGACGATGATCGTCTGGGCAACCAGCGCCAGTACACTCCCGAGAACGGCGATCCCGAGGCCCACCAGCGCCAGATTCCGGGCGCGACGACGCGCAACCTGGAGCACGTACTGAGAGTGATCCATCATGGTGGGACGTATCACCCAGAGCCAGGCGAAGACTGTTCCGACCGCCGTCGTAATCCCGATGAAGCTGAGCCACTTTGAGAGCGGTTCGATCAATCCGGGATTGCCGGTTGTGACGTCTTCATCCGGTGAGACCGGCTCGGTCATGTCCTCCCGGCTGCCGATCGTGAAAGAGAAGAAGCCGGATTCTGAATGTCCGTCCGCTGCCGAAATGTTCCGCCACTGCACCGTGTAGGTGCCGTTCGGCAGGTCATCCGGCAGGGGCGTGTACATCTGGAACTGATCGTCTGGATCGATCCGGCTTTCAACTTCATCGATCTCCTCGCCGGTGGCGTCGTAGAGAATGATGAAGCTGTGATCCGGTTCGAGCGGCTCCGTGAACCAGAGCCGGACCTCGTCCGGAACGTCCTCGACGATGTCACCGGCGTCCGGACTGCTCTCATCGAGATACGCGTGGCCGGAAACCGATTGTGCCGGGATCAGCAGTGAGACCAGCAGCGCCAGAAAGAGAGCGATTGCCGTGGATGTTCGGGCCGGGCGCCACGAGGTCATGATCAGTCCTCGTCGCTGCTCTCTTGCTGGGCCTGCTTCTGCTCCCGGCGTCGCTGGGCCGGGCTCGGTTCCCCGGCATTTGTGACTTTGTAGAGCGCGGCTCCGCCAACGGCGAGCCCGAGAAGTCCGGCAACCACGCCAGCGATCCCGAAGGCCGCCGCCTGATCCCCGTCGTCGGCCGAATCAACGGCTGCTCCGGATGGAAATGCGAGGTCTGACGTCGATTCAATCTCAGAGAAGGTATCCGGGCCACCCTGGAACGTCTCGTCGATCTCGACCCCGTCGATCTGTCCGTGGAACCGGAAACTGTACGTGCCGGTTTCGGTCGGCAGCACGTCTGCGGTGTAGGCGCCGTCCTGTCCCCAGACAGGCCGCAAGTCGACATCCATAGTCTGATCGCCAAAGATGATCGTTGCGTTCAAGGTCTCGTGTGCATTGAGTACCGGATCATCGCCATTGTGATCATGGTCGTCATCGTCATGGCCATCGTCGTGATCGTCGTTGTGGCCATTCAGGTGGGAGATCCGAAGGTCGATTCCATTCAGCTGGTTGACGTAAGCCGGTTCATCCATGAACCCGACAACGAACTCGAACTCACCTTCCACCTCGCGCGTCTCGTGCGCCGATGCGGTGCCGGGAAGGCTGGCGAACACGAGGCCCGCGATGCCGAGAATTCCGATATACGTCGTAACTCGTCGAATTGCGCTCATTTCGAGGTACCTCCTCAGGGCTGATCCTTACTGACCTGTATCGAAATACTGGACAATGCCGTGCTCCATTGATGCCTGGATCATGGAGTCGTCTGACGCTCGCACAGCGTGAACACCAGTATTCTGTTGATCAGGTCTTTGGCGGTGGGGTCTCCGGAGAGATCGCAACGCCCTCGAGCATCCGGGTTGCCGGAAGATAAATCGAGTCGCATTGCTCAACGGTTGGGGTCTCGATCAACGAGGGCTGGGCCATCGGGGATGGCTGACCAAACGCTGATGCTGACGTGGTTTGTAGTACCGCGGAGTCCTGCTCCATCGCGTTAGAGAGCGCAAAGTGAGCGGTGAAGCCCAGTTCTCCCGGGCCTTCAGTACATTCAGGTTCTTCAATCATCTTGGGGTGAGGCTGGTGCGCGAAGCCGGAGTCATGTTCGGCGACATCGCTTTCGTGGGCGTGGTGGTCACCATCTTCATCGCCGTGATGATGATGAGCGAGTTGGAACAGGAAGTGCCCATGCGGGACCCCGGCCCCACACGTGCAGCTTACCGGGGTGAGGAGCAGTCCCACAACGAGCAGCGCCGGAACGACGCTGCCGAGGATGATTGTCTGGCCCATTCGAATCGCTGCGTTCGTATCCATACGTCTGGACGCACGCTTTCTGGCGAGGGAGATTCCTCCTCACAGAGACAAGTGTAGTCTCTCGCGAAACAAAGGACCAATCCGGAACGTACCGACTCAGACGTTGTCGATTTCCCCGACGAGGTTGGCCATCTCGATCGCAGTTACCGCGGCTTCGAAGCCTTTGTTGCCAGCTTTCGTACCGGCCCGCTCGATTGCCTGCTCGATCGTGTCTGTGGTCAGCACGCCGAATGCAATCGGTACTCCGGTTTCGAGCGACGCGTTGGCGATCCCTTTTGAGACCTCGGACGCGACGTAGTCGAAGTGTGCGGTTGAGCCGCGAATCACGGCGCCGAGACAGATAACGCCGTCGTACCGTCCGCTTTCGGCCAGGCGTTTCGCAACGAGAGGGATCTCCCAGGAACCTGGGACCCAGGCGACGTCGATGTTGTCACTATCCACCTCGTGTCTCAAAAGTCCATCAAGAGCGCCATCCAGCAGTTTGCCGGTGATGAACTCGTTGAAGCGTGCCGCCACGAGTGCGAACTTGCGATCTCGTCCGACAAGCAATCCTTCGATCGTATTCATGGAGTTCCCTTCCCATATCTGATGTTGTGGCGATATCAAGCCACCAGGAGACGATGCATCCTTGAGTTCACGCCCCTCTCCCAGAATTGGGAGAGGGGACGGGGGTGAGGGCAGAAACTACCCCGCGCAATCCTGCTCGATCATGTGTCCTAGTTTCACGCGCTTGGTCTCGAGATATCTCCGGTTCGTCTCCACCGGATCAACAACCAGCGGCACACGTTCGACAACGTTGACACCACAGTTGGTAAGCGCATCGACTTTCCTCGGGTTGTTGGTCAGAAGTCGGATCGATTCGACGCCAAGATTGCGAAGAATGAACGCAGCACCGGTGTAGTCCCGCTGATCAGCCTGGAATCCGAGCTTCTGATTTGCCTCAACGGTGTCCAGTCCCTGGTCCTGCAGGTGGTAGGCCCGCAATTTGTTCAAGAGACCAATTCCGCGGCCTTCCTGACGCATGTACAGGAGGACGCCCCGGCCTGCCTCGCCAATGCGCTGGAGTGCTCCATCCAGTTGCTGGCCGCAATCGCAGCGACGTGATCCGAAGACATCACCGGTCAGACACTCGGAGTGAACGCGAGCCAGGACCGGTTCCGGACCGGAAAGATCCCCCAGCACCATCGCGAGATCTGGCTCGCTCGAGGTTTCACTCTGGTAGGCAATTACGCGGAAGGTGCCGTATTCGGTCGGTAGATGGGTTTCGGTCAACTGCTCTACCGGGCGCTCGCGCTCGCTCCGGTAGGAAACCAGGTCGGCAACCGTGATAATCGGGATATTTTCTCGCTCGGCGATCTGCTCTAGTTCCGGCATCCGGGCCATCGACCCGTCGTCCGACATGATCTCGCAGACGGTGGCAACCGGCGTAAGCCCGGCGAGTCTGGCGAGATCGACGGATGCTTCGGTCTGGCCGATCCGTCCGAGTACGCCGTCATGGTGCGCCCGAAGGGGGAATGTGTGCCCGGGCATGATGAAGTCGTCAAGCGTTGACTCCGGTTCCGCCAGCAGTTTGATCGTCCGGGCGCGATCGAACGCCGAGATGCCGGTCGTGGTTCCCTGGCGTGCCTCGACTGATACGGTGAACGCCGTGCCGAAGGTTGCGCCGTTGTCCGTGGGATCGACCATGAGTTCCAGCCCGAGTCTATCGGTCCATTCTGCCGACATTGGCGTGCAGATCAGTCCACGGGCGACCTTGGTCATATAGTTCACCGCCTCCGGGGTGATCTTCTCCGCGGCCATGCAGAGATCGCCTTCGTTTTCGCGATCCTCGTCATCGACGATTATCACGAACTCTCCCCGGGCGAATGATGCAATTGCGTCTTCGATGCGCGAGACCGGCATTTTCTGCCTCCTTTGCGGCCCGTCTTGCCGCTTCCCGTTCTTCGTTTTGTTGATCACTTTCTGTTCGCGAGAGTGATCAGGCGAATCCAGTTCGTCTAAGCAGGTCCATATCAACGCCCGGCCGGGCATCCTGGCCGAGCAACCGCTCGACATACTTCGCCATAACGTCGACTTCCAGATTGACGCGGTCACCGGTGCGTTTGTTCGGCAAGGTGATCCACTGCTGGGTGTGATAGACCAGTGAGACCGTAAAACCGTCCTGATGCAGGTCCACGATGGTCAGGCTTGCGCCATCAACTGAGATGAACCCACGTTCGACGCAGTAGCGCAGGACATCGTCCGGCGCGCCGATGCGAATAAGGACCGCCTTGCCCTCGCCACGCTGCTCGATAATCCTGCCGGCTCCATCCACGTGCCCCTGCACGTAGTGCCCGCCCATCCGCTGACCGGCTGCGAGAGCGCGTTCCAGATTGACGGCATCGCCACGCGAGAGATCTCCAAGATTGCTCAGCCGCATTGTCACCGGTTGCAGGTTCACCGCGAAGCTGTCGCTGGTGAACTCGGTGACGGTCAAACAGACCCCGTTGACGTTGATACTGTCACCGATGCGAACGTCTTCAACCACCGTCGAGCAACGAATACGCAGGGCGTTGTCCCCGCCGGACGGATCCAGGGAGATCACCTGGCCGATTTCCTCGACGATTCCGGTAAACATCAGGCGAGCCCTTCGTCAGGGTAGCGTCCGGTGACGTAGCCGCTGATCCGGACGTCGTCTCCGGCCAGGCTGATCTCCGGCTGCACCAGGCGGAGTCCGTTCTGAGCCAGTTCCACGCCGTTTCCGGCGATCGGCGAAGGTGCGCCCGAACCGCCGAGGAGCACGGGGGCAACAAATGCAGTCACCCGGTCCACCAGTGCCTGATCAGCCAGCGATCCGATGATCTCGGCGCCACCTTCAACCATCAGGGTGTTGATTCCACGGTCGCCAAGTTCCTGAAGTAGCTTGCCGAGATCGACCCGACCATCTCGTTCAGGCACGGCGAGCACGTCGGCTCCGGTTGCACGGAGCGCCTCTATCCGTTCTGGATTGGCCAGGTTTGACACGGCAATAATCGTGTCGCCCGGCGCGTCTGGGGCGAGCATCGCGCTATCGACCGGCGTGCGAGCGTAACTGTCGACGACAATGCGAAGCGGGTGCGATGGTCCACCGGCGCCGGTTTCCTCGTCGTGGAGCCGGACGGTGAGCAGCGGATTGTCATAGAGAACGGTGCCGATTCCAACGAGGATTGCGTCGGACTGATCCCGAATCGTATGCGCCTGGCGTCTGGCCTCGGTTCCGGTGATCCATCGGGCGTGACCGGTATGCGTGGCGATCTTGCCGTCCAGTGACATGGCGTATTTGATATGCGTCTCCGGGCGGCCGGTTTTCATCCGACGGAAGAAACCGGCGTTGACCAGGATGGCCTCACCTGCGCAGACGCCGAGTTCGACCTCGATGTCATGTTCCTTGAATGCGGCGATACTGCGGCCATTGACTAGCGGGTTGGGGTCCCGGACGGCGATTACGACCCTGGCAATGCCAGCTTCGAGCATCGCATCCAGGCACGGTGGTGTTCGTCCATGATGAGCGCACGGCTCCAGCGTGACGAACATCGTTGCACCTTCGGCGAGCGCACCGGACTCCTCCAGGGCAACGATCTCGGCATGACGCTGGCCGGGCGGTTCGGTATGCCCTTCGCCGATGATCTTGCCGTCCTTGACGATGACCGCGCCAACAGCTGGATTCGGCGCGACCCGCCCAACGGCACGCCGGGCCAGTTCCAGCGCTCGCTCCATGAAGTGCTCATCGAGCGTCGGTTCTCGGTCTGTCTGACGTGGCTGTGTAGTTGATGTCACCAGTAATGTCATTTCCGGTTCACCCGATACAAAAAACCCCGAGGGAATACACCCTCGGGGTTGCCATCAACAATGACACTTGTGCAGCAACGATGAGCCATCGCTGCGCAGATACCTTCTCCCATCCGGACTCTACCGTCGGCACCGGAATTTCACCGGTTCAGCAACCTCAAAAGGGTCGCTCGCGGGCTTTCACCGCCGGTCGGGAATTGATGCAGTCGCATCTCACCCTGCCCCGAAGGTTATTTCATTACTTCACAGTATAGGAACGTGGCGGGTTTCCGTCAACAGGGCGACGAAGAACGAAAACGGCCCGGCTGGGGGAGCAGCCGGACCTGGGTGTGAAAGATCGTGCCTTATTGTCGCGCCGGTTATGACGCGTGCTGTTCCTGTTTTCGACGGATCTGTTCCTGTTGCCACTCCTCGCGTGCGGCTAGCCAGTCCTCACGCAATAGATCGAACAGGAGCAGATCCTGATAGCGTCCGTCTTTCAGATCGTCGTACTTGAGCCGCCCTGCCGGCTTATAC
>SLMJ01000074.1 GCA_007133615.1 Thermomicrobiaceae bacterium
TGTCAGATTCGTGCAGGAGTCGAATTGTTCCCGGGGGTTGGTGCAGCAGCCAGTGGCAACGAACGTCAGCCCTGCGCGGAGTTTGCATTCATGAGGTTCTCATAGATGTGTAGACCCAGATGGATGCCGACATACGTCTCGTCCCCAACAGTCCACGCGTCATGCCCGGGCGGAATGGCGATGCACTCTCCTTCGCCGACCTCTTCCAACGATCCATCATCCATTTTCACAGCCAGGCGGCCCGAAACGGGACACAGGATAGGCGACACAGGGGCAGGAATCAGCCCCAGGCTTATGATCCGGCGTGTTCAATCCAGCTCCGCCCAGTCGCGCTCGTTCGACAGCTGGCGAAGTGTTTTCGTTGTCCCTACCCGATGTTTCAGAAGTTAGTCAGAGCCTGAGTTTCGCATCCGGCACCAACCCTCGGTCGATTCGACGGCCGAACAATAATCCGCCAGTGCGGACGGTTCCAGAAATCGCGTAACGAACGTGCCGAAGACGAGTGCCCAGAAGAACGCCCCGAACCCGAGGAGAGCGAGACCCGATAGAGAGACCGCGAAGGCGACCACAGGACCGATCAGGATCGGCCCTTCCATCATCTGCTTTCCCATCTGGATGAACACGCCGAGCATCGCCAGTGCGGCGACGGTTAGCAGGAGACTCATCGGGATCAGATTCGGCAGGTCCGCGGCTATCGCTGCAGCGCCAGCTATGATCAGAAAGCCGATGATCGACGCATAGACTGCCCAGTGCCGTCGCGAACGCTCTCCTGCTTCGTCTCCAACCACGATCGCGGTGAGGTTTGCTGTCAGCGCAAGCGGTACGGTACCAAACACGGATCCACCCGCGACTCCGATTCCGGAAACGACATCGATCATCCGGCGAGGCGGCTCATAGCCAGCATTCTTGATGAGCACACTCCCGGCAAGGTTCGAGTTTGCCGAGATCAGCACGACAAAGACAGGAACGATCGTGACAATCGCCGGGAGTGCGAACGTTGGACTCGTGAAGATGTAGGCGGGGAGCAGGGCCGATGCCGAAGTACTCCCCGTTTCTCCCAGGAGCCACGCAGTGAGCAGCCCTGTCACGAATGCAACCAGCACCGCGGGGATGCGTGGTTCCAGATACTTGCGGGAGATCAACCAGCTGACGAGCACGATCCCGATTAGCAGAGGCGCTTCTCCGAGGTAATCAAACGCGTTGATGAGAAATGGCAGTACGGATCCAGCCACTACTCCGAACACGATTGGCGCCGGGATGAAGGCAGACAGCTTCGCGCTCAATCCGGTGGCTCCGAGCGCAATCATGACCACTCCCGTCACCAGCATGGCACCAAGCATGTCCGAGTATCCAGCGGTTGCTGCCACCGATGCCAGGAAGATGATCGCCGGGCCGTTCCAGCCAATGATCAGCGGCATCCTGTAGAAATATGTCATGAAGAAACTGGCGACAGCGGGGAGCAGGTAGAGCCCGAGTATCCAGGTCGTCCGTTGTTCGATTGTCAGACCGAGCGCGGGAGCCACAGCCAGTGGGTAGGCGAGCGCGCTGAGTGCGAAGATCGTAACCGGTATCGCGACGCTGACCGGTTTCATCCAGTCGATCGGTTCAACGATGTCAGTAGGCGCTGCAGTCTTCACCGGACACCCCCGAAAAGCACGCACGAACCAGCATGGTGCCCGCTTTCGTTGAAGCATCTGCTCCATATTTCGTTACGCTACCAGGCCCGATTCTCCATTCGCCGAATGGAATTCGTGAAATGACTCGATGGCGTCGGGAGATGAGGAGTTCGTTTCAGCTGTCCTTTGGATGACAGGCACCTGTACTTTCGATAAGGTTTCGTGAAGGCAACGCGTTTCGAATTGACAAGCCGTGAAAATGACCCTACAATGGGCCGTGCTGCGGAAAAATCTGCGGCAGCTTTTGCGACGATCCTCATTGAGAGGCCGGACTGATGAAGTCCTTCGTGAGCGACAGCATCATCACCATGGTGGGTACCGATGCCATCGGTGCCGACTGGGTGCGTCTGCGCAACGCAGGCGATGGTGCAGCCGCACACGGGATCAGTCTGCCCGGAAGTGGAGATCGTTGAGAAGCTAAACACATAGCCAATCAAACACGATTTTCCTCCCTGGGTAGCGAGTCCCGACGACTCGGTCCAGGGTTTTTTGTGTTTGTTGAACAGGAGCACGCCACTCATGAAGATGATGGAACCACCGACGATTACACCGATCGAGGACCCGGTCATCCGGTCGATCGATCCAGCGAGTGACGCGATGGTCGTCGATCACCTGACCAAGACGTTCGTCCGGAAAACGCTAATCACCCGGCGAACGTTGCAGACGATTCACGCGGTAGAGGACGTCAGTTTCCGGATTCGTCGGAACGAGATCTTCGGGGTGCTGGGAGCTAACGGCTCGGGCAAGTCAACACTGATCCGGATGATGTCGACCCTGATCACACCTGACTCCGGCTCGATCTCGATCTTCGGGTACGACGTTCACAAAGACGAGGCGATCGTGAAACGGCTTATCAACCGCGTGTCGGTCGAGGCGTCGTTCTTCAAGAAGCTCTCCGCGATGGAGAACCTGCTGTACTCGTCCCGACTGTACGGGCGGATTGGTGGATCGCTTCGCCGGGATATCGTCGAGATTCTCAATGCGCTCGGCATCACGCCAGACCGGATCGATGCCCCACTGGAGCAGCTTTCCCGCGGGATGCAGCAGAAAGTCGCGATCGCCCGAGCGTTCCTGACATCGCCGGTGATGCTGCTGCTCGATGAGCCGACGACCGGCCTAGACCCGCGTTCGAAGAAGGACGTGCAGCACTTCGTCAATCGACTCCGGGACGAGCACGATGCGACGATCCTGCTCTGCACTCACGATATGGACGAGGCCGAGCAACTTTGTGACCGGATCGCGATCATCGACAACGGCCGGATGATCGAGCTCGACACGGCGGAGAACCTGAAAGCACGGGTCGGGCTGGAGATCGGAAACCCGGCCGCGACTCTCGAGGACGTGTTCATTCACCTCACCGGGCGTTCGATCGAAGAGCTTGGCGTTCCGGAAGAGGAGATTGTGGCGTAGTGGCCCTCACCCCCGGCCCCTCACCCAGGTTTGGGAGAGGGGCGAGGCTTCATACCCCTTCTCCCAGGCATGTCCTGAGCTTGCCGAAGGAACTGGAGAAGGGGTCAGGGGATGAGGGCGACAAAAGAATCGAGGACAGTGAATGGGAACTTCATACGAACCATCACCAAGGCCCAACCCGATAGGCGGGGTGGGACTGGCAAGAGAGATGCAGGCCTCCTGGGCCTTTGTCGAGCGGAACTACTTTCTGGTCCGCCGCTACTGGGGCTGGGAGCTTGCCTTCATCATTTACAACATCACGACGTCGCTGAGCATCGTCTACATCGGCAAGGCGCAGCAGATCGAGGGGCAGGACCTGATCCTGTATCTGGGGATCGGCACGCTGGTATGGTCCTACCTGCACGCTGTCTTCACGAATATCAGCGAGATGATCTCCTGGGAACGCTGGGAAGGCACAATCGAGTACACGATGATGGCGCCCATCTCCAGGCTGACGCACATGCTGGGCGTATCGCTGTTCAGCATCCTCTATGGCCTGGTCAGATCGGTCATTCTGCTGTTCGTGCTGGCGATGTTCTTTGATATCGACCTGAGCAACGCCAACCTGACCGGCGCATTGATCCTGATGCTGGTTGGCAGTCTGAGTTTCGTGGGTGTCGGCATCATGGCCGCGGTACTGCCGCTGCTCTTTACCGAACGCGGCGAAGCAATGACCTTCATCATCTCGTCGGTCCTGTTGCTGGTCTCGGGTGTCTACTACCCGATCGATGTCCTGCCAGGCTGGATGCAGGCGATCGGCCAGTTCTCGCCGGCCACCTATGTGCTCGAAGGGATGCGCTCGACGATTCTGGAGGGAGAAGGAACATCGAAGCTCTGGCAATACCTGATACCGATGACGATCATCGGCCTGATTTCGATTCCGATGGGCATGGTCGTCTTCAACACGGTTGAGAA
>SLMJ01000392.1 GCA_007133615.1 Thermomicrobiaceae bacterium
CATCCGCCAATGCTGGATGGATGCCCGGAGACGAGTTCCGAGGATGTCCAGTATCCACTGGAGATCGCCTACGACTACCGGCGGGTGGATCGGTTGATCTTTCGGCAGGAACCGCTTCCCGGGATCGAACGCTGGTCGTCACTACTGCCACCCCTTTTGCCGGGATTGAGTATGGGCGAGGGCGGGACTCCGCTCATCTCCGCACCGAAACTCGCCGAATGGGCCGGGTTCGATGGCGAAGTATTCATCAAGGACGAAAGCCAGAACCCGACCTGGAGCCACAAAGACCGGCTGAACATGTGCACGGTCAGCGCGGCGGTTCATTCCGGGGCCCCGGGCGTGGTTGTGGCGTCATCCGGGAACCACGGTGCCTCTGCGGCAGCCTACGCGGCAAGGGCCGGAATTCCCTGCATCATGATCACCTCCGATGATGCGCCGAAAGCGATTCTGAGTTTCGCGCTAGGATACGGCGCGGCCCTGCTGGCGGCGCCGACCGAGGCACGCTGGGCGGCGGTCCGGTTGATAAGAGAGAAGCTTGGCTTTCAACCCGTGAGTAACCAGACGACGTTCCATACTGGTCACCCGTTCGGAACTGAAGGCTACAAGTCGATCGCGTTCGAGCTGTATCGACAGCTTGGAGATCGGGTGCCGGGTACGGTGTTCGGTCCGACCGGATACGGCGAGATGCTAATGGGTGTTGCCAAGGGGTTCGTCGAGCTCCGCGACCTCGGGGTGGTTGATCGGGTGCCACGGGTAATCTCCTGCGAACCATCGGCCCGCGGACCACTGGCGCACGCCGTTCGTCAGAACGTCCCGGTCACCCGGGTCGAGCCGCACCCGACTGACGCCTATGCAATCGGCACGGCGATTGGCGGGTTCCGTGGTCGGGCAGCGCTGGAGCGAACAAACGGGTACCCGGTGCTGATAGGTGACGACGAGATGCGTGAAGCCCAGCACGAGGTGGGACGGTCGGGAATCTGGCAGGAGCTGTCCAGTTCTTCGAGCATCGCCGGTCTGCGTCGTGCGCTGCGGGATGGCAGCGAGGTTGAGGGGCCTGTGGTCTGTGTCTCGACGTCCAGCGGCTTCAAGGATCGTGCCTTGGGGACACACCAGGTGCCGAAGGTCACCGCCGACTGGCAAGAGATCCAGGACGTTCTCAGGAACAGTTATGGGATCACGAACTGAACTGAGGGGAATGAACATCCCGGTCAATGTCGTTGATTGAGTGAGTACGAGTTGGGAACATACTAAAGGGGAATGTCACATGCGCGTTGGCGTCGTTTTTCCGCAGACCGAAAGTGGAACTGATCCCGGATTTATCCGCGAATATACTCAGGCAGCCGAGGAGCTCGGGTATCGCCATATTCTGGCGTACGATCATGTGCTCGGCGCCGGCTTGAGGGATCGCCCGAACTGGAGCGGACCATACAGCGAGCACGATGTTTTTCATGAGCCATTCGTGCTGTTCGGTTATATGGCGGCTGTTGCAGACAATCTGGAGTTCGTCACCGGAGTAATCATCTCTCCGCAGCGCCAGACCGTGCTCCTGGCCAAGCAGGCGGCCAGTCTGGATGTCCTGAACAAGGGTCGATTCCGGCTGGGTATCGGCGTCGGCTGGAATGAGATCGAATACATCGGGCTCAACGAGAACTTCCGAAACCGCGGCAAGCGTGAGGAAGAACAGATCGACCTGATGCGCAAGCTCTGGATGAACCAGACGATCGACTATCAGGGGCAGTATCACCAGATCCCGGATGCCGGGATCAACCCGCTCCCGGTCCAGCGTCCGATTCCTATCTGGCTCGGAGGCAAGTCCGACGTTGCCTATCGCCGCGCGGCTCGCCTTGCGGATGGATTCATGCCTCAGTTTCCGCCGGATGATGAGGGGATCGAGATCGTTGAACGGATCCGGCAATACGTGCGGGACGAGGGTCGCGATCCGCTTGAATTCGGGATGGAAGCGCGGGTCTCGCTGATGGACAAGAGCCCGGATGTCTGGCAGCAGGAGTTCGAGGGCTGGCGCAAGCTGAAGGCGTCTCACATCAGCGTCAACACCATGCGGATGGGCCTGCGGCAGCCGTCGGATCACATCGACATGATTCGCCGCTTTGCCGAGGAGATCGGGGTTTCCTGATACCGCGACTTCCGACGAGATCGCGCCTGAATGTGCGGGGCTGAAGCCCTTCCGCTCCTGTGACATGCGGGAAACTTTTGTGCTCCTTCATGGAACCCGGAGCCCAAAACCCTTCTTCCACGAATTCAGGAGGATTTAAGGATTGTCTTCTACACTCCCGTTGGGCCGCTGGCTGGCCCGAATGGGGACATTGCAGGTGCGCTGGTGAAAGGCGTATACTGCGCCCGTTAAAACGAGTGCCGGATTGTGGCCATCAGACGGGGAGTGTCTGGTGCCGCCTTGGACGTCCGGCATTGCAATGTAGCAGGCATCGGACCAGGGAGGGAATCAGGATATGCAAGGTGCATCGCACCAGTCTGCCCGGCAGTTTGGCTGGGTTCCACAGACAACAACTACCCCGCAACAGAATCTCGACATTACAAGTGACGCAAACGTGCTGGATGACGCCCAGTTGATGAATCCGTGGGCGGATCAGGCCGTGGCAACGATCAGTTCCGAAGATTTTGGATACTGGGTACCCTACACCAACGGGCTTCCGCCGACGATTATCAAGCGGCAGAAGAAGGTTGCCCCGATTCACGTCGCGCCGAAGCTGAAGTACCCGATGATGGTTGCACTGACCGTTGCTACTATCGGCTCTGGCAGCATTCTGCAGTCGCTTTCGCCCTCTGCCGCCAGCGCAGCACCGGCCGATAACGACGGCACTGGTAGCTTCGAGCCGGTCAACGATTCCGGCGACGGTGATCAAATTGTGGCTTCTCCGTCTGACGGAGGCACGGCCTACGAGGTTGTTCAGGGTGATGAACTCAAGAACATTGCCGCACAGTTCGGTGTTGATCTGCAGACGCTGATCTCGGCCAACGGCCTGGCTGATCCGGATCTCATCTACCCGGGCGATGTCATCAACATTCCGGGCAGTGGCTCAGGTTCAGCCGGCTTTGCAGAGTCCAGCGTGAACTACACGGTCCAGCAGGGAGATACGCTCCGGAGCATTGCGACCGCGCACGGAGTCAGCTTCGAATCGATCGTCAATTACGAAGCGAACGGTATCAGCAACCCTGACGTGATTCAGGTCGGCCAGGAACTGACGATTCCGGGCGGAACCACTCCGGTCGCCACCGAGCAGACAGCCGAGCCGGCGCCGGAACCGCAGGCTGATCCAGCTCCTGAACCGGAGCCGGAGCCTGCACCGGAACCGCAGCCGGAACCTGAACCTGAGCCAGAACCAGAACCCGAACCGCAGCCGGAACCGGAACCTGAGCCAGAACCCGAACCTCAGGCGCAGGCGGAACCGGTACAGGAGCAGCAGACCCAGCAGGCAGCACCGGCCAGCAGTGGAGTTGGCCAGCAGATCGTTGACCTGGCGATGCAGTTCCAGGGCGCACCATACGTTTGGGGCGCGACCGGCCCGAACAGCTTCGACTGCACAGGTTTCACCTACTACGTGGTGAATCAGATCATCGGTGGCGGATTCCCGCGGGCGATGGAAGCACAGGCTGCCTACGGCACGCCGGTATCTTCCGACAATCTTCAGCCGGGCGACATCGTGTTCCAGCAGAACACCTACAAGCCGGGTATGTCCCATGCTGGTATTTACATCGGCAACGGACAGTTCATCAATGCGGCAAACGAAAGCGTCGGCGTGACCGTCAGCAATCTCTGGGATAGCTACTGGGGTCCGCGGTATCACTCAGCGATCCGGGTGCAGTAACGGCCTCATCCCCGGCCCCTCTCGGGACGAGCTTGGGAGAGAGGCGAGAATTTGGGACATTATTCAGGGAGGGCAATTCGCCCTCCCTGTCTTCGTGTCGGGATGTTGTGTAGGGTCCCACGCCCCGAGCCTGTCTCACAATTCAGAATCTACCGGTAGATTGGGCAGCTCCGTCTGCCCCTGCCCACCGAATC
>SLMJ01000260.1 GCA_007133615.1 Thermomicrobiaceae bacterium
CCATCGCCGCCGCAGGTGGTGATTGCAGGGGATGGCCCTGAGCGAGAAGCGCTGGAACGGCTGACTGGAGATCTCGGGTTGACTGACTGCGTGAGGTTCCTCGGCCGTATATCTGACGACGAAGTTGTTTTTCACTACAACCGTTGTGCCGCTGTCTATTATGGTCCGGTGGATGAGGACTTCGGTCTGGCGACGCTCGAAGCATTTACCGCAGGCAAGCCGGTTTTGACGGTTCCTGATTCGGGTGGGGTTCTGGAACTCGTCCGTCACGAAGAGACGGGGCTCATCGCGGATGGGGCGACGCCGGAAGCCGTTGCGCCGATGCTGGAGCGAGTGCTCACCGCACCTGACCATCTCAGAATGATGGGGCAGGCCGGTAAGTTGATCGCGGATGAGATCACCTGGGATCGAGTAGTTGAACGATTGCTGGACGGCATCCATGGCTAGACCGCGAATCGCGTGGTTTTCGCCGCTTCAACCGGTTGAGTCGGGCATTTCCCTCTACAGTGAAGACATTCTTCCCGTACTATCCCGCGTGATGGACATAGACGTTTATGTTGAGGGCTATCGACCATCCGCACTCGTAGAAACGGATTCACTGCACGTTCATGATGCGTCCACGTTCTCGGCCGGATCGTGTGATCTGGCGGTCTATCAAGTTGGCAACTCTCCGGCGCACATTTATATGATCCCCGACGCTGAACGGCATCCCGGGCTTCTTGTCTTGCACGATACGATGCTGAACCACCTGTTCATTCAGGAGGCAGCGCGTAATGGCAACCTGCTCAGTTATCGAGATGAGATGGCCCGAAGGTACGACGATGATGGAGCCAGTGCCGCAGATCGCGTCTTGCGAGGGCAGGCGCCTGATGATCTGTTCCGTTTCCCGATGAGTGAGCGACTGGTCGATGCGAGCCGCGCGACTCTGGTTCACTCTCATTTCGCCCGGAATCAGACGCTTGAACGGAGTCCATCTGCCGCTGTCTACCGCGTGCCTCACGGTCTCTATCTGCCCGATAACGTTGACCGGGAAAAGGCTCGCCATTCGCTGGGTATTCCAACCGATCAGTTCCTGATCGCGTCGATATCGCACATCAACCCGCACAAGCGAATCGATGTCGTTCTCAGGGCACTGAAGGAGTTGCGACGGACAATTCCGGCGAGATTGATCCTGGCCGGAAGCGTTTCGCCGATGTTTCCGCTGGGCCGGATGGTCAACCATCTGGGGCTCGATCAGGTGGTTGAGACCCCGGGGTACGTGAGCGATCCGGAAGCTCGCCTGATCGCTGCGGCTGCGGACGTCATCGTCAATTTGCGCTACCCGACAGCCGGCGAGACGTCCGGCAGCCTGTTACACGCGATGGCGGCCGGGCGACCGGTTCTGGTGAGTCAGACGGGATCCTTTACTGAGGTTCCGGCTGGCACTGTTGTACCGGTGCCGGTCGATGCTCTGGAACTCGAGACGCTTGTCGCCTATCTCGCCAAGCTCGCCGCCGATCCAGAACTTAGAGTCGACCTGGGTCGGAGGGCCCGACGATTCATCGAACAAGAACACTCGCTCTCGCGCTGGGTCAATGGGTATGTCGACGTTATTTCCGAAGTCACCGGAATGGATGTTCCGTATCCAGAGATAGAGGAATCCTTTGAGCCGGTGCCAATCCGGCCCGCGGATGCGTCCGGTGTCGCAGATGATCCACTGAACCAGTCGCTGGCAAGAGACATTGCTGAGCTAGGTCTCGGCGGAAACGAGGCCCTTCTGAGGGACCTCGCCAGCGCACGGGTTGAGCTTGGGCTTGGAGTTGGTAAGATCTCATCCGAATCATCTGACCCCGACTC
Source organism: Thermomicrobiaceae bacterium (assembly GCA_007133615.1). Taxonomy (GTDB): domain Bacteria; phylum Chloroflexota; class Chloroflexia; order Thermomicrobiales; family Thermomicrobiaceae; genus SLMJ01. Next base: position 1,837 of record SLMJ01000260.1, read on the forward strand.
GATTTCCGGAGGCAAAGATGTCGAACGAACAGACCAGTCCGATCAGTGAAGAGCTGTTGAAGATTCTCGCTTGCCCGGCCTGCAAAGTTTCGGTCCGGCTCGAAGACAACAAGCTGATCTGCGATGAATGCGGTCGTCGCTATCGAATTGAAGACGGCATCCCGGTCATGTTGATCGATGAGGCCGAGCAGCCGGAGTCGTGACCCGTTCCGCCCGTTCAGGAGCTCGTTGATGGACGAAGAGCAGTCTGGCCGGATGGTATCCGGAAAGCGGCAAGAGGAAGATTCAACGGTCGAGATGAGTCTCCGTCCGCGCCGACTTGCGGAGTACATCGGGCAATCGAAAGTCAAGGAAGGCCTCTCGATCGGTATCCAGGCGGCCCAGGCGCGCCAGGAGCCACTCGATCATGTGCTGCTTTACGGCCCACCCGGGCTCGGCAAGACGACTCTGGCGTCGATCATTGCGGTGGAGATGGGCGTCAACCTGCGCATCACTTCCGGACCGGCAATCGAGCGGCAGGGTGATCTCGTCTCGATTCTGACGAACCTCAAGGCTGGTGATGTCCTGTTCATTGACGAGATCCATCGTTTGAATCGGACCGTCGAAGAAGTGCTCTACCCGGCGATGGAGGATTTTGCAGTCGACATCGTGCTCGGGAAGGGGCCATCGGCCCGGAGCATGCGCCTGAATCTGCCGCGCTTCACCCTCGTTGGCGCAACGACCCGGCTGGCATTGCTCACGTCACCGTTGCGCGATCGTTTTGGCTCTGTTCACCGACTCGATTTCTACGACCAGGAATCGATGGAGCGGATTGTCGGTCGATCGGCCGAGATCTTCGGGATCGATATCGATGACGATGGTATCCGTGAGATCAGCGCGCGCTCGCGAGGAACCCCCCGCGTGGCGAACCGGGTTTTCAAACGAGTTCGTGACTACGCGGAGGTTCGCGCAAATGGATCTATCACCGGTGAGGTGGCGCGACAGGCGCTCGACCAGTTGGAGGTTGACGGCCTCGGGCTGGACGAAGTTGACCGACGCATTCTGCGAGCGATTATCGATATGTTCGATGGCGGGCCAGTCGGAGTGGACACGCTCGCCGCAGCAACCAGCGAAGAGACCGATACGATTATGGATGTCTACGAGCCATATCTCATTCAACTCGGGTTCCTGCAGCGTACGCCGCGAGGACGCGTCGCAACGCGAAGAGGTTATGAGCATCTCGGGATGACTGTTCCCGCCGCGCGGTCATCATCTGACATTCAGCCCTCGTTCTTCGACGATCCCGGAAAAAGTGAAAGCACATGACCAACGAGACCGGTTCCGGCGCGAGTCTGCCAATCTCCCTGTTCGATTATGACCTCCCGGAGGAATTGATCGCCCAGCATCCGCTGGAGGATCGAAGTTCCTCGCGCTTGATGATTATTGATCGGGCTAACCAACGAGTGAACCACTCCTGTTTCCGTGACATAACACACTGGTTGAGAGATGGTGACCTCCTCGTGGTCAACGACACCCGGGTCATTCCAGCTCGGGTTATGGCCAGACGGGAAACCGGTGGGCAGGTTGAGCTGCTGTTGCTGCGAAACCTCGATGGCGACGAGTGGGAAGCGATGGCGCGACCGGCTCGCCGGCTGCGCCCCGAAGAATATCTTGATATACTTGATCAATATCATCAACCTGTAAACTTGAGGGCGCGAATCCTCGGCAGGAATGAGAACGGGACCGTTCGACTTCAAGTTCCCGAGGCCGAGCGCGTTTTAGGCACCGCCGGACAGGTGCCACTTCCTTCATATATCTCGGCCGAGCTTCAGGATCCCGAGCGTTACCAGACGGTCTACGCAGAGGAATCAGGCTCGGTTGCAGCTCCGACCGCCGGACTTCATTTCACCGATGATGTGCTGCAGGAGCTTGCTGGACTTGGCGTCGAAATTGCCCGGGTTACGCTCCATGTCGGCCCAGGTACGTTTCAACCGGTCAAAACTGATGACGCGCTCGAGCACACGATGCATTCGGAGCGCTATATCGTCCGTTCGGAGGCGCGGGAGCAGGTCCGGCAGGCGAAGGCTGCAGGACGTCGTTTGGTGGCAGTCGGGACGACAAGCTGCCGGACGCTGGAATCGATCGCCAACAGGCTGGATGAACCGGGCTCGATTGAGGGAGAAACC
>SLMJ01000359.1 GCA_007133615.1 Thermomicrobiaceae bacterium
GCGGTTCGCCGTTCGAGGCATGGGCTGCAGCGTTGATTCCGGCCACGAGACCCTGTCCCGCTGCTTCTTCATAACCAGAGGTCCCGCACACCTGCCCGGCCATGAAGAGCCCTTTGACGCGCTTCGACTCCATCGTAACGTGGAGTTCAGATGCATCGATCGCGTCATACTCCACAGCGTATCCGTAGCGGGTGATCGAGATGTTCTCCATGCCCGGAATTGTGCGCAAAAAGGCGTCCTGAACGTCCTGCGGGAGGCTGGTGTTGGCGCCCTGCAGGTAGAGCTCGGTGGTGCGCCAGCCTTCCGGCTCCAGGAAGAGCCCATGGGCGTCTTTGTCCGGGAAGCGGACGACCTTGTCCTCGATCGATGGGCAATACCGTGGACCTGTGCTCTGAATGGCACCGTTGTACATTGGAGCGCGATCGATGTTTGCCGCGATGATCTCGTGCGCCTTCGGGTTGGTTTCAATCAGGTAACACGGCATCTGCGGCCGCCAGCCATCAAGCGAAAGGCCTGGATAGAGCGGCAACGGCGGAAGTTCGATGCGCTGCAAATTGTCATTCCGACCGTCGTAGCTGAAGTACAGCGGTCGGTCACTGCCGTGCTGCTGCTCGAACTGATCGAAATCAACTGAACGGGCGTCGATCCGCGGCGGCGTTCCAGTTTTCAGTCGCCGGAGATTCATCCCGACCTCGGTCAGCGACGATGAAAGCTCCGTGGCGGCGACGTCTCCGGCTCGACCACCACTTGCCGACCAGGTTCCGGCGATCATACTGCCCCGGAGAAAGGTTCCCGCGGTGATGACGACGGCGCCAGCCAGATAACGATTGCCGTGCTCGGTCGTGATTGCTGATACACGGACGCCGTTTCCTTTGCCGACGGGCTCGAGTTCGACATCGGTTACCAGCTCCTGGCGGACCGTGAGGTTGTCCTGCGTCTCCAGTGCTTCCTTCATGGAAAGCTGATACAGCGCCTTGTCGGCCTGTGCCCGCAGAGACTGAACCGCCGGACCCTTGCTCGTGTTCAGCAGGCGAATCTGGAGCGCAGTGCGGTCGATCGCCCGGCCCATCTCTCCGCCGAGCGCATCGATATCCCGAACCAGGTGACCTTTTGCCGGACCACCGATCGATGGATTGCACGGCATGAACCCGATGCGGTCCAGATTCGGGGTAACGATCAGCGTCTTGCTGCCGACACGAGCAGCCGCAAGCGCGGCCTCGCATCCAGCGTGGCCAGCGCCAATCACAACGACATCGAATGTTTCGGTACGCTCATCAATCACCATAACAACCATGAAGTATAGGGGTTCAGCGAACGTCATACAACCAGCGGAACTTGACGATTTCCGCAACGGCACGGACTTTGCGCGCTACTGAAGAGAACGTGCGGAACCCGCTTGCGCTTGTGGAGGGTTTCGAAGAGCGACAACCTGTTGCCGCTCGTGTTGTGATACTCGGTCGCGGCGAGGCTTGTTGTCGATGGCAGGCTTGAAGCTGGTCTGGCAGATTTCCCGTACATGAAATGGAGGCGAGATGGCAAGTAATGTAGAGAAGACCGGCATGACGCCGGAGCAGAAATTTGGACTGGCACTCGGAGCCGGATTCGCCGTGGCCGGGCTGGTCATGACGCTGTTCCGCAGGAAGCAGCAGAAGACACCGGCCGAGGAAGCCGCGGATCGGATTCTCCAGAACCCATCCGTCAAACATCTCTACTCCTCGGCCCAGAAGTCGTTGGAAGAAGCAAAGGGTCGAGTTGACCCCAAGACGTTCGAGGCCGCAAAAGAAGAGCTTCTCAAGCAACGGGATGCCATTCCTGAACGATGGCACAAGGATGTCGAGCCAACTGCCAAACGTCTCGCTGAACGTGCGCTGGAAGCCGCCCAGCGTGCACGCTCGGAAGGCGAGGACCGCTCGAAGGAGCTGAGCAAGCGCTGGGAAAAGGAATATGCTCCCGCGGCGCGTGCACTGGCAAGTGACGTCGTTGCCGAGGCGGATGAATTCGTTGCCACCGCAAAGAAGAAGGCGACCGAGGTCTCGGATACGGCGCGCAAGGACTACCTGCCGAAGCTGGCACCGATGGCGACGGCTGCCGGTGAAGCAATTGCCGATGCGTTTTCCGAAGGATCCGAGAAGCTCTCGAAGAAGATGAAGAACGGCTACAAGCCGGATATCTCGATGCCCAAAAACGTCGGCCAGAAGAGTCTGGCGAAGCGCGCCGGAGAGGGCGCCAAGGACGTAACCAGCCAGGTGCTGATGATTGGCTTCTGGGGCGCAGCTCTCGGTACGGTCGTCTACTATGGCATTCTGGACGAAGAGCGGCGCGAGAAAGTCCGCAACTTCTTCACCGATGCCTGGGAACAGGTCAACGAGCTGATCGAGGATTTCCAGGACGACGATATCTTCGATGATGACGAATCAAGCGAGCGCTTCTAGCTCGTTTCGTACGTTCCATCGTTACGCTTGCCGCCACCGGGTCATCGGCCCGGTGGCGTTTCTGTGCCCAGGCAGCAATGGTACGTTGGTCATCTGGCGTACGGTCGGCAGGTGTCGTAGCCTCCAGAGTGGAGGGGTGCCGAATCGAGAACTGGCGCCGCAACGATCCAAACTGATTCCGAAAGGTCGCCCGGTATGACTGCTCCTGTGCCACAAACACGCGAACTGCTGGACCGGATGTCCGCCATTGCCACTGAAAATCGTGAGGACCTGCAGAAGGCCAACGAATCGGTCGAAGAGATCCGCCTGCTCATCAACCAGACTGCGCAGGAGATCGAACGCCTCAACCAGCGTGAGGTCCAGCTGGCTAATCGTGTGCGGGAGATGGAAGCGAACATGGATTCCTTTTCCCGTAGCGATATTCGCGACATCCTCCGGGCGAGCCACGAGGTCGAACTGCGCCTCTTTATGATGCGCGGCCAGCTGGAGCAACTGGAAGAGCGCGAGGAAAACATCCGCGAATACCGGGAAAAGGTCCGCCTGCTCCATGAGATCGCGGAAGAACAGTTGCGCATTGAGGATGACCGTCAACAGCGGGAAGAAAACAAGACCTCCCGCCTGCGGAAGCGTGAATCCCAGAAACTTGGCCCGGCAACGCCATTTGACGACCTGATCCAGGCACAGGAAGCCGAACGGGCACGTATTGCCGCCAAGATCGCCGATGGGCCGGCGCAGACCCTCGCGAACCTGATTCTGGAAGCCGAAATCTGCGAGCGCTTGATCGATCGAGATGTGGATCAGGCCCGGGAAGAGGTTGCCGCGCTTCGCAAGATGGCAAGCCGGGCGCTGCATCATTCCCGCCGGATGATGTACGAGCTCAAACCCGTCACGCTCGGCGAACTCGGCGTGACTGGCACTATCCGGCGATATCTGTCCGATATCCAGCGATCGCTCGAGATTGAAACCAACGTCGTCGGACCCGATTCCGATGGGCAGATCGGCGATGCAATGCGGCTGGCGGTCTACCGGATCCTGCAGGAAATGATTAGCGCCGCGGCAATGGTGGACGGTGTCCGCAAGATCGACGTCGACATCCGCTACGAGGATGCCCAGATCACCGGCCGCGTGGACGTGGTGGCGCCGGACATCGATTTCGCGACCTCGCTGAAGCGGATCGACCAGCAGGAAGCCATCCAGGAGCGCCTCCAGCAGCTCGAAGCCGATCTCCAGACCGAAGTCACCTCAGACCAGGATGCCCGGATCACCATCGTCATTCCGCTGGCCTGATCACGCAGGGTCCCACGCCCCTGTGGGACCGTGTGCATTGCTGGTGGATCCGCGCCGACAGGGGCGTCGGCCCCTACGCAGGGTTTGGTGCGTGGTGGTGATGTAGGGTCCCACGCCCCTGTGGGACCGCGTGCATTGCTGGCGGATCCGGGCCGACAGGGGCGTCGGCCCCTACGCAGGGTTTGGTGCGTGGTGGTGATGTAGGGTCCCACGCCTCTGTGGGACCGCGTGCATTAGTCCGAGCAAAACGTGGATGGA
>SLMJ01000394.1 GCA_007133615.1 Thermomicrobiaceae bacterium
TCATCGCCCAGATGCTGGGCTCGAACCCTCGACGCAAGCCGACACGAGACGACCTTCGGCAGCTGATCGATCGGATTGCGATGATTCAGATCGATACGATCAGCGTTGTCGCGCGCAGCCCCTACGTCATTCCGTGGAGCCGTCTTGGTGCCTACGACCCGAACTGGCTTGACCAGCTCCTTCATCCTGAACGCACACTCTTCGAATACTGGGGTCACGCGGCATCGTTGATCGACACGTCGCTCCTGCCGTGCTTCTTCTCACGCATGGAAGAACGCCGCCAGAAGTACGATCCATCGCACCACGCATGGACCAGTCAGAATGTGGACCTCATTGACCACGTCCGACAGCAGGTTTACCAGCACGGGCCGCTCACAACGCTCCACTTCGAGCGGCCAGACCCGGATCAGCCGGTCGAGCCATGGGCATGGTACGGCGGAAAGCCGACGAATCGGGCGTTTGACTACCTCTGGCTCACGGGTGAGGTCAGCATCCATCGACGGTTCAACTTCCGTCGGGAGTACGATCTCATCGAACGAGTTCTGCCGCAGGTTAAGGTGATTGAGCAGCCTGACATCTGGACCGAACGCCTGACGCTGGCCGATCGTGCGCTGCAGGCGATGGGCATAGCCCGGCCAGAATGGCTGAACGACTATTTCCGGACGAAATGGGGCACCCGCAATGACAGCCCGCCCGGGCCGACCGAATTACTCGACTGCCTCGTGAAACGGGAACGCGCAGTTCCTGTAGAAATCGACGAACTCGGCCCGGCGTATGTCAGCGTCGATCAACTTGATGCGCTGGACGATGTGAGACATGGCTATGCTGCCAGCAGCACGACGCTGCTGTCACCGTTCGATAATCTGATCTGGGATCGCCAGCGAACGCTCGAGCTATTCGACTTCGAATACCGGATCGAGTGCTATACCCCGGAAGCAAAACGCATATATGGCTACTTCACGTTCCCGATACTCCGGCGCGGGCGTCTGGTTGGCCGAGTGGACCCGAAAATCGACCGGAAATCTGGCGTTTTCTACGTCAGATCGCTGCACCTCGAACCTGGCGTGCGACTCAGCAAGCGACTTGTGGAAGACCTCCGTGGTACCCTGCGTTCATTCGCACGCTGGAATGGCGCGAGCCAGATTGTGTCCGAAAACGTTACTCCGGAGATTGCCGGAGCAGTCGACGGAATAGTCGAGTAATCGATGAACGCCACAAGACTGGACCAACACGATGCAGATCACGAGAATCGACACCTACAAATGCTGGGCGAACTGGTGTAACTGGCTACTCGTTCGGGTCGAGACGGATGAAGGCATCCACGGCTGGGGTGAGGGCTCGCTCCACGGGCCGATCGAATCGGTCGAAACGGCGATACACGAACTCGGACGCGTGTTAATCGGACAGGATCCGGCGGGGCCGGAGCAGCTCTGGCAACAGATGTATCATGCCTGGCGCTGGCGAGGTGGCCCGACACTGATGAGCGCGCTGGCTGCGCTGGATATTGCCCTCTGGGACATCGAGGGCAAGCGCCTGGGCGTGCCGGTGTATCGCCTGCTCGGGGGACAGATTCGCAGCTCGCTGCGGGTGTATGCCAGCCACGCGTTCGACGGCGTGCAGAGCGAAGCCGAAGAGCACCGCCGAATCCGGGATTTCGAACGTCGCGGGTACGCCGGCTTCAAGTACGTCGCCTTTGATGCCGAACAGATGCGTCGCAACGAATCCCGCGCGCTGGCTCACGCAACCGAGCGTCTCGCTTCATACCGCGAAACGGCCGGCGACGACCTGGAGATCTATATCGAGTGCGGGGAACGTCTTTCTCCGCGGACCGTTCGCCAGGCGGCGCGTATGTTCGAGCCGTATCGTCCAGCGTGGTTCGAAGAGCCGATTCCGTTCGAGAACATCGAGGAAATGGGGAAAGTTCAGTCGGAGTTGTCGATCCCGATCGCCACTGGTGAGCGATTGCTGAACCGCTGGGAGTTCCATCGATTGCTGCAATCAGGTGGCTGCCGAATCGTCCAACCCGATTTGATGCACGCCGGCGGCATCACGGAAGTGCGCAAGATCGCAGCGCTTGCAGATCTGCATTACATCCCGGTTGCGCCTCACAACCCGGGTGGACCGATTGCTACCCTGGCCACGATGCACCTTTGCGCCGCTATTCCCAATTTCCTTGTGCTGGAGCAGATGGAACGCGAGCGTCCGATTCGGGATGCAATCTCCACAAATCCAGTACAGGTCGTCAACGGGCACTTTGTTGTGCCGTCGGGACCCGGTCTGGGAACGGATATTGACATTGACCGACTGGAAGACTACCCGTTTCGGCCTCAGCCGCAATCGGGTATTCGCTCAACGGTCTGGCACTAGCCGGAGAGACTAGCGGAACCGGTACGTGATGCGACCGCGGCTCAGGTCGTACGGGGTGAGTTCAACGCGCACCTTGTCGCCCGGGAGAATCCGGATGAAGTGCTTTCGCATCTTGCCTGAGGCATGCGCCAGTACCTGATGGCCGTTTTCCAGCTCAACCATGAACGTGGCGTTGGGAAGGGCGTCAACAACATGCCCTTCGGTTTCGATCATATCGGCTTTTGCCATTCGCACCTCTCTCTGGTGAATCGCTTCAAAGGCGGGCACAAGTAGCCGCCCGCATTAAATCGCAGCCCTTCTAGTATATACCAATTGGCGCTCCTTCGCGCGCTTCTGCGTGTTCGATCTGCTTGCCAGCGAGCGACTGGGACCGCTGGAAACACCCGCTGCGCGCTGTGTTAGGCTCATTGCATGAATGGAAACGACACCGCCGGCAACGCTCATCATCAACAGCAGGATCCGGACGAGCAATGGCTCGGTATCGATGCTGCCTGCAAGCTTCTCGGCGTTGATCCATCTACTCTGCGTCGCTGGAGTGATAGCGGTCGGGTGCCGGTATTCCGGACTCCGGGTGGACATCGACGGTATCGAGAATCCGACTTGCAGGCGATTCTCAAGGGTGGTTCACCTGAGCGTTCCAGCAGCGGCCGGAGATCTCTGACACGCATGTCGATCTCGGCCTACGAGCCGGATTACCTTCGGCAGGCCCGCGAGCGACGCTGGTACCGTGCCTACTCGGACGATCAGTTGCACGAGCTCCGCATTCTGGGACGACGCCTGATCGATTACGCGGTTCGCTCGATCGGCGATCCATCCGAGAACGATCTGGCCGACATCTACGAAGAGGGTCGCAGAATTGGACGGCGGTACGGCTCCATCAGTTCCGATGCAGGGCTGTCCGCAACGGACGCGGTTGAAGCGTTTCTGTTCTTCCGCTATCCCGTCTTCCAGTCGGTCGGGCAGTTCGTCGAGGAAGAGCAGATGCCTGCCAGGCGAGCGATCAAAGCATTCACCGACATGAACCACTTCATGGATGAGGTGCTCGTTTCCACAATTGCCGCGCACGCCGACGAAGCCGGAGCAGCAGGCCGGAGTGACGGCACATAGGGTGCGAAACTGACGCCAGGAACGCACGATACGACCGGCCGATACTCGCCCGAAAGTGTCTGGAGAGGCATCATGAGCGAAGATCAGGAAGTAGTAAATCGCGAGCTCGGCGGGAGCGATTACAAGCCTTGCGCGCTGTGCGAAGTGCCCAAGCCGAAGAAGTCACTGCTGCTGGTGACCGGCGAGGTTATCGGTCACATGGGTGGTGGCAATGTCGACGTCTGCACCGATTGCTACAAGCGGATCCAGGCTGGCGAAGTCGAACCAATCGGTGATCCCGAGTTCTAGCTGTATCTCCCTCGAAAAACTCGAACGGGAGGCCACATGCGGGCCTCCCGTTGACATTCTCAGTTCGCACGGACGCGGCCGCTAGCGGACCTTGCCCCGGGCAATAATCTTCCACGCCTCGATCGAGCCATCCTCGGAGACGACAAACATCTCGTCCTGAAGATTGACCGTCGGGCAGACGTGGTTCGGGATGATCTCGATGACGTCGCCCACTGCCAGCTTGCTGTTTCCGGACGGAAACTCGATGACCCCGTGCTCCTCACTGACCCGCGCAATGATCGCATCCGGTTCGTCGACGACATAGCCGTAACCCTGACGATCCGGTGGCGGTGGATCCATGGTCAACGTCTTGGATCCGGCATCGATCACTGCCCGATCCGGTGACGGCCGGGAAACGACCGTGGCGAGGATTCGAAGCGCACAGCGATCCGGACCGATCCGCCCAAACCGGAAAATCGCGCTATCGTAAAACACATACGTACCGGGGCGCATCTCGGTGATGCCATCGACCTTCGTCGTGCTGAACGACCCTGGCGTAGAACCGACACTGATGACCTCGATGTTGATGCCTTTTTCGCGGAGTCGCTTCGCGGTTTCGATCATCGCCTGTCCGGCGTCACCGCCGTATGAGTCAAGCTCGTCCTGACTCATCGCCTTGGCCACATGGCCCTCATGCGTCATGATTCCTTTGACGTTCAGCCCCGGCATCGCGGCCACTGCTTCAGCCAGTCGTTCCGTTTCCTCGCCGGGGAGAATGCCGGCCCGGTTGAGGCCCGTGTTCATCTCGATAATCACATCGAGGGTCTTGCCGTCAGCCATGCATGCTTCCGAAAGTGACTGCGCACTTTCCACCCCGTCGACCGCAACGCTGACTTTCGCGCGGTCCATCAGTTGAAGCAGTCGCGCAATCTTCCGAGGACCAACGACCTGATATGCCAGAAACACGTCGTTGACAACTCCGCTGTCTACGAGGGCTTCCGCTTCACCGAGCTTCGCACAGGTAACGCCAATCGCACCCGCGTCCATCTGCATCTTCGCGATCTCCGCGGTCTTGTGCGTCTTCTGGTGCGGGCGCATGTTGATACCCTGCTCGCGAGCATAGGCCGCCATCTCGTCGATGTTCTGCTGGAGCAACTGTTTTTGCACCACCAGACACGGCGTATCCAGCTCAACCCGATAATTCACGATCTCCCCCTCGTTCCACAGCAACGCTGCTGCGTGCCCCGGCTACCGTTGCACCGGCCACTTCTTCTCACTCAGATCAATCCAGCGACTCAGGCGCTCGCTACGTTGAACGCCGTGAAGTACTTCCTGCACCTTCATTCCATCGTAGAAACTGGGCGATCTGTCGGGACTGTCTGTCCCGAGTATACGACGCACCCAGTCGTTGGCGAGAAGGATAAACGGGAGCATTCGGGGATGCTTGACAGTGGCGAGTTCCCGCTCATCAAAGTTGTCAACCTCGATCGGCTTCACCCGGTGTTCATCTCGCCGGGTGCCGAAGAGTTGCCCATCTGATTGCAGAACCAGAATACCGTCTTCTCCATTAGCGACGATCTCATCGCCGAGCGTGATCGTGGAACTTCCGGCCATATGCACGGTACCGGATGCTCCCGAGGCAAACCGCATCAGAATCGAGAAGCTGCTCTCCCGGGAACGTTTATTATCTCGATGGGCTGGCGGTGCGGTCAAGGTGCCGCAGACCGCGCTGAAATCGCCGAAACACCATCGGAGCAGGTCCACATACTCTGATCCCACAGCATTGAGGAGACCCGACGATCGCTCCCCATCATCGACCCAGCCGCGTTCCTCGGATCTCCGGATCTGCCATGGCATCCGGTATCCGGTGACAGCAACGGTCTCCAGTTCACCAATGAAACCTCGGCTGATCAGTTCTTTGAACTTGCTGTGTGCCGGCAGGTAGCGGGATTGAAAGTTGACCGAGTGGCAGAGCTGGGCTTCCTCCACCAGACGGTGCATGTCCCGTGCTTCGGCCGCGCTCGAGGCCATCGGTTTCTCACAGAGCACGTGAACTTCGTGTTCTGCACACGCGATGGCAATAGGATGCTGATACTCCGGCGGAACGGCAATCGTCACCGCATCCAGTCCGGCACGCTGGAGCATTTCCCGGACGTCAGAGTAGTGGGCATCAATGCTGTGCTGGTGAGCAGCGCGAAGTGCGTGATCTTTTGAGGTCGCACAAACCGCGGCGACTTCGACTTCAGGCAGGTGTTTGAGTCCGGGAATATGGACATCAGCGCCATATCCGGTCCCGATGACCCCTACTTTTAATCGCTTCTCGGTCAAGTGAATCCTGCTATTCGCTGACGGATCAGAATTCATCATCTGCGGCGAATCGGAGCGCTGCGCAGTGTATCACGCCGAACGTTATGTCGCCGCGGTCTGCTGGAACCGAACCGTTCGTCCTTCGAGCCAGATCTGCTCTCGGGCGACGTCGAACACCACCGACGGATAGAGCTTGCACTCGGCTTCGAACACCCGTTGCCCCAGCACCGTTACGGAGTCATCCGGAAGAACCGGCACGCATTGCTGCGCCACGATTGGTCCCGCGTCATAGGCATTATCCACGAAATGCACGGTACAGCCGCTGACTTTCATTCCGGAATCCAGCACTGCCTGATGGACACGGTCTCCGTAGAACCCCTGCCCGCCGAACAACGGCAGGAGCGAGGGATGGATGTTCAGGATCCTGCCCATGTAACGCTCGGGAACCACAAGCTTGCTCAGAAATCCGGCGCACACCACCAGATCAGCGCCAGCATCGTCGATTACCCGGATTACATCTTCGCTGAACGATTCCGCGGAGTCGTAGTCTCGGCGAGGAACGATTTCGAGGGGAATTCCTTCTTCTCTGGCGAGATCGTTGCCGGCGACCCGCTTCCGGGTGCTGATGACCTGCACCACATCCGCCGGCGAGTCTGGACGCCGGGTATGCTCCAGCAGATTCCGCAACGTTCGTCCGCTGCCGGAAAGGAGCACCGCAACACGTGCCTGTCTGGATCCGGCGCCGGTCTGCCCCACGGTTCCCCCTTCAAGACCAGATTCCAGCGTTGATCATACAACGGTTGTCCGCTGCCGGGCCACACACGGCAGGGCGCCGGAGAATCGGCGCCTGATTGGGTAGAATCAGCCCGGGGATTTCGCGCCAGAGCGGCACCATCCGGAAACGAGGAAGCATGAGCAGCGCTGACGACCAGGCGGCAACACAGTCAGATCGAATCGATCCGTTCAAAGCGACCACTGACCGGGATACCGTAGTGATTCTCGATTACGGATCACAGTACTCCCAGCTCATCGCCCGGCGAGTTCGCGAGGCAAACGTGTACTCCGAACTTCTCCCGCACAATGTCACCTGGGATCGAGTCGAGCCGCTCGAACCGAAAGGCGTCATCCTCTCCGGCAGCCCGGCAAGTGTCTACGAAACCGGTGCGCCGACGCTCCCCGGCTGGGTGCTTGATTCCGGATTGCCGGTACTGGGGATCTGCTACGGGATGCAACTGCTCACCCATCACCTCGGCGGGGATGTCGGAGCCGCTGAAGAGCGCGAATACGGCCCGGCATCGATTAATGTCCTGAAGTCGGAGTCCATTTTCAGTGGCCTGCCGGATCAACTCGACGTCTGGATGAGCCATGGTGACCGGATCGACAAGTTGCCGCCCGGATTCGATGTCCTTGCCAGATCGGACAATGCCCCGTTCGCTGCTATGCGCCGAGATCACATTGTGGGGATTCAATTTCACCCGGAGGTTTCCCATACTCCGATGGGGACCGCGATCATCCGGTCGTTCCTCTATGAGGTCTGTAACTGTACGGGCAACTGGACTCCGGACTCGTTTATCGAATCAACGGTGAAGCAGATTCGCGAAGAAGTCGGGCAGGATCGGGTGCTCCTGGCGCTGTCCGGTGGTGTCGATTCGTCGGTTGCCGCCGCGCTGATCCACCAGGCTATCGGTGAGCAACTCACCCCGGTTTTCGTCAACACCGGACTGTTGCGTGAAGGCGAGGCGGAACTCGTCCGGAGCACCTTCGAACAGAGCTTCGGTATGAACCTGGTCTACGTCGATGCCACCGAGCGATTTCTCGAGCGGCTCTCTGGTGTGATTGAGCCGGAAGAGAAGCGGAAGACCATCGGTGCCGAGTTCATTCGGGTGTTCGAGCACGCTGCCAGAGATCACGGCCCGTTCAAGTACCTCGCCCAGGGCACGCTCTATCCGGATGTCATTGAGAGCGCCACAAGCAGCTCGGACGCCGCGCAGAAGATCAAGACGCATCACAACGTGGGCGGACTCCCGGAAGACCTGCAGTTCGAGCTGCTCGAGCCGCTCCGTTTCCTGTTCAAGGATGAAGTCCGGGAGATAGGCAAGCGTCTGGGTGTGCCGGATGAGATCGTCCAGCGCCAGCCATTTCCCGGGCCGGGACTGGCCGTCCGGATTCTTGGAGCAGTCAATGATGAAGATCTTGCACTGCTTAGACGGGCTGATGCGATCGTCCGCCAGGAGATCGAAGGAGCTGGCCTGAGTCAGGCAATCTGGCAGTTCTTCGCCGTTCTGCTGCCCGTCTATACAACCGGGGTGATGGGCGATGGCCGGACGTACGCCAAGGTGATCGCGATCCGGGCAATCACATCGGAAGATGCGATGACGGCCGACTGGGCCAGACTGCCCGACGAACTGCTCTCTCGCATGAGCAATCGCATTGTCAACGAGATCGACGGAATCAACCGCGTTGTCTACGACGTGACCAGCAAACCGCCGGCAACGATCGAGTGGGAGTAAGGGAGAAACCAATGCGGGTACTTGTTGTCGGAGAAGGTGCACGCGAGCACGCACTGGTCTGGAAGCTCAGCCAATCCAGTCAGGTAAGCGAGATCTTCACCGCGCCGGGCAACCCTGGAACCGCCCAACTGGGGACGAACATTGAGATTCCCGTCGATGACATCGGTCGACTAATTCACGCGGCCGAACACAACCAGATCGATCTCACGATCGTCGGTCCAGAGGCCCCACTTGCGGCTGGAATCGTTGACCGATTCCAGGAACGCGGTCTGAAAATCGCCGGCCCGACTGAAGATGCGGCACGGATCGAAAGCAGCAAGGTCTGGGCGAAGTCGGTGATGAACGCGGCAGGCGTTCCAACGGCTCGTGCTGAAACCCACGAGGACTTCGAATCAGCCGCCGAAGCTGCACTGGACATGCCGCTGCCGATCGTCATCAAAGCGAGTGGCCTGGCCGCCGGGAAGGGTGTCGTCATCGCACAGTCTCATCAGGAGGCGGTCGACACGCTCCGGCAGATGATGGTCGAACGCAGTCTGGGTGATGCAGCAGATCAGGTCCTGCTGGAGGAGCATCTGGTCGGCCTGGAGGTATCGATCATCGGAATCACGGACGGCACGACGATACTCCCACTCCTGCCATCCTGTGATTACAAACGGGTCTTCGACAACGATGCCGGGCCGAACACTGGCGGCATGGGCGCCTATTGCCCGGTACCATCCGTCGATCCGGAGTTGATGGTCGAGATCACTCGTACCATCCTGCAACCGACCGTGAACCAGCTCCGCGAGCAAGGTATCACCTACCGCGGCGTGCTCTACGCCGGGATGATCCTGACTCCGGACGGACCGCGAGTTATGGAGTTCAATTGTCGTTTTGGTGATCCGGAGACGCAGGTTATCCTGCCGTTGCTGGAGAGCGATCTGGCGGAACTCATGTACCTGTCCGCAACGGGTGACCTCTCCACCATCGATCCTCCGGAGTGGAAGGACGCCGCCGCCGTCGGCGTTGTGCTGGCCTCGGGTGGATATCCCGGCAGCTATCGAAAAGGGATCACCATTCACGGACTCGATTCGCTGGATCCCGATCTCACGGCATTCCACGCTGGCACGACGCTCGATACCGATGGCACCGTCGTCACCAGCGGAGGACGGGTTCTTACCATCACTGCAACTGGCCCCACGTTCGCCGATGCCCGGGAGCGGGTCTACGCCGGCGCGTCGCACGTCAAATTCGCTGATGCCCACTATCGAAGCGACATCGCCGCTCGGGAACTTCTGACCCACCGGTAATCAGCGCAATAAAACCCGGCATCGTGGAGTGTCACGATGCCGGGAAAATGTGAATGCACTGGTTCGACGTGCTACTGGCTCATTTGCTCTCCGGTCATCTGTTCAACAACCGGCGGGCTGATCTCGATCCAGCCGTTCTTCACCGCGCAGAGCACTGCCTGCACCCGATCATCAACCGAGAGCTTTCGAAGAACCGACGTCATGTGGTTCTTGACCGTCTGTTCGGTGATGTAAAGTGCGTCGGCGATCTCCTTATTGGAAAGTCCCTGGGCGACGCAGTCGAGCACTTCGATCTCACGAACCGAAAGTGGCAGTCGCTGGCGACCTGAAACCGGACGCTCGACCGGTTCACCTTCACCAGTCAGATGCCGGAACTCGGTCAGCACTCGCCGGGCCAGATCCGGTCGAGAAAGGACCGCGATGTTGATGATCTGCTCGCCCCGCGCGACCTGCTCCAGTGACTGGATCAGTTCAGTGCCTTCAACATCCTTTGTCAGAAACGCCGATGCACCGACACGAACCGCTTCAAAAAGTCGATCATCATCGATGTACATGGAGAGAATGACAATGCGCATTGCTGGATGCTGCTTCTTGAGAATCCGGGCAATGTTCAGCCCGGTGACCCCGGGAAGCTGCACATCGATCATGGTAATGTCGGGCTGGTGAATGTCTGCCTGCCGGATCGCTTCGTGACCATTGCTGGCTTCGGCGACGACGTTGAACGTTCCGCCCTCTTCGATCAGTCGGCAAAGTCCCTGTCTGAACAGTGGATGGTCGTCCACAATCAGAATGTTTCGACCCGGTTGCACGGCGTTTCGATTATCCACCTGTTCCCCCAAACCTCAAAGACACCTCAATGCGTAGACATTCGTCTCTGGTGGTGCCCATGAACGCGATACATCGGTACCGCCCTCAGGTTCGAATATACTCGCATCCCTCCGACACGGGTATGAGTATTACTGGTCGCTACAAGCGGGCGATAAGTACCAGTTTCACCCGGTACCCCCTTTTGCCCCTGGCAGTCGAACAGTGCACTGCGATTGACTCAACCCCTTATGACGACTCAGTATACAGGGTGTACGTACACTTTGCAAGTTATCCGAATGTTTCGCCCAACGGCTTGCGACGGAACTATACTCACCGGTCATTCAGGATCAAGCTTCAGACCGCTGTACATCCCGATTCCGACCATCGTCTTGGCATCTCCGATCTCCCCTTCCCGGATAAGCTGAGGAACTCGCGATACTTCGACGGCTTCGACATCGATCTCCTCGTCGTCCTCAGTATCTGGTTCGCCCGCTATCAAACCTGTGGCGACGTAGACGACGAGTTCTTCGTTACACCAGCCTGGGCTCACATAGAACCGCAAAAGTTCCCGCAACCCGGATGCGCGATAGCCAGTCTCTTCGGCAAGTTCACGCGCTGCCGTCACCGCAGTATCTTCATCGGGTTCCACCGTTCCGGCTGGAAGTTCCAGCAACGACTTCCCAACTGCAGGGCGATGCTGGCGCACAAGCACGATGCGGCCGTCGTTCAGAACCGGCACGATCGCCACTGCACCGGGGTGCTCGACAATCTCCCGCTCGCGCTGCCGACCCTCGTTCAACCGGATCGTATCGACGCGGACGTTGATCAGCTTTCCCTCGTAGCCGTAATTGCTCCAGACAACCTCGTGATCAGTCAAACCTTCCCCCTTATTCTTCAAAGCGGACCGAATTCCGTCCCTGCAAACTGCTGGCCGGGAACCGATCAATTCCCCCGGCAAGCTCCGGAAAAGCGGCAAACCGAAAACCCGAATAATGCTCAAAGATTGCGTAGTATCCGGCTCATCATGTAGACTCTTATAATCACTGCACAGCGTAGTGTGTACTGCCATGTCGAAGTGACATGGGCTGAAAGGACGACTGCTCGATGGCGACAGGTAAGATCGTAACGATTCGGGACGACAAAGGCTTTGGATTCATTTCGCCAGATAACGGCGACGGCAACGACCTTTTCTTCCACCGCTCGGCCGTAGTTGACGTTGACTTCGAAGAGCTTCGCGACGGCCAGCAGGTCAGCTTTGATGAAGAAGCCGACCCCCGCAATCCTTCCCGGCAGCGCGCCGTAAACGTGCGCCCGGAATAGTTCGTACATTAGCCTGGTGTTCCCGGACGTGACGCTTCCCGATACGGCTATCTGAGAGCTTCCACATCTGTAACAGAACCGACGGCAATATGAACTGCAACCCGCTTCTCAGCGGGTTGTTCCCGTTTAAGGGGCAAACAATCCCTCAGCGACGAAATCGACATCAACAGTTCGGCGCTTCGTCCACATGGCCGCCGAACTTGGTCGTCCAGTAAACGCCGTAGTCACTGCCCGGTACCTCAACACGCGCTATACCGATCACGTTGACACTGGGAGAGAGCATGTTCTGGTTGTGCCCGGACGACGTTCGCCAGACTTCGAACACGGCCGCGGCGTCCGAATAACCAGCCGCGATGTTCTCCGCCCAGTAGGTGTCGTAGTCATAACCGGCAGAGGACATCCGATCTCGAGGCGTCTCTCCCTCCGGTGAGTTGTGGGCAAGGTAACCACGCGTTCCCATGTCCTCGCTATGTTCATGCGAGGCGACGTTCAGCGCGGCCGAATTTGCTAGTGGCTCGAGTCCATTCTCCTGTCGGTACTGGTTGAGCAGGATCAGGAAACCGGATGCATGCGCATCCAGGCACGCTTCAGGATCTCCAGAGTCCAGTGGAAGAGGCTCGCCGTGATCGTTTCCCAGCTCGCCGTAAACCCAGTGATAGTAATGCAGGCCCACATTCCCCGCTTCGACCCGCCAGCCATCGGGGTTTTCCGGAGTATAGGTCAGGACTCTTCGCTGGAAGACCTGTATCAGTACCTCTTTCGATTCCTCGTCAACCTGCACCGTGCTCCAGAATGCATCAGTCAACGGTAAGCCGGTGGCGTAAAACGGATTGCGGAACAGCTCTCCATCGATGAACATCCCGTTCGTGAAAATCGGCCCGGAGCTATTCATGTAATCCCAGAACACCGACGCTACGTTGTGACCAGTTTCCGGAACATATCGCGCATCGGTGACTCCATGGCCAGCGAGCTTCTCATTGCTAGAAATGTTTGCGAACCGATCGATCGTTTGAACGATCACCGTTCCTTCGGGGCGAGCCGGGTGATCGCGCAGTTCGTTGAATGTGGCATAGGTAGGCGCTGACTTGTCCGCTGTATCGCCGGCGACAGGAATCCCGGCAGGCTCATGAAGCTGGAACTGGTTGTCTCCGACCTGCACTCGACCCGTCATCAGATCGCGCGCCAGCAGACCGTTCGTAACATACCAGGGACTACCCGGGTCGCCATGCGGATCATTGATCTCCATGCGGGTTTTGTCGAAATACTGAACCATCCGTTCGCCACCCGGCGAATCGGCGTAGGGTTCAACAATCGCTCCCGTATTCGCAGCGGGACCCCACATCCAGGTCCGGTCAACCCGGTCCTCACTGACCGGAAGATCCGTTCTGGCCCAGGTATCGGCAAAATGCTCGTTGGCGGGCTGCTCAGAATCCGCACTTCCCAACGTCACGGCGAACAGTGGGACCAGAGCGATCACGAAAATGAGCAGTGTATGTGCGCGAGCCGAGCGGGAGATCACAGATATACCCCTCCGGTCTCTCAAACGTGTCCGTTCAGAAAGCGAAACGCCAGTGACTGTGACGTCAACGGTCGGCAGCTGCGAGAATAATCGCAGCAAAGCCTGAACATTACGTTAAAATCAGCGAATTCTGACACGAGAACCCCGCAGCTGGCGCTGCGGGGTTGAGAGGTATCTGTCATCATGCAGCGGTGACTGAGATTCCGAACAAGTTCGCTCGTTCTGATCGAGCCGAGTCACAACGACTTTTGAAGAAGGAAATGGCTTCAGTTCGCTGCTACTCCAGGAGCGGCAGTGTCCACATCTTCATCAACGTCGTGCATAAGCGTCTGCAGCAATTTGTTCTTCGTTATCTGGCCAACCAGTGCTCCGGAACTATCAACGACCGCAACGGGAAATCTCGTTCCGACCACCAGCGGAAACACGTCAAACAGAGGAGCGTCCGGGCTGGTGCTGACCGCGGGTTCCACCTTTTCGATCCAATGGGTTCCGTCCGATGCACCGCTCGCCGATTCCTTCAGCGCTTGCAGCCAGATGCGACCGACTAATCGCTGACTTTCATCGACCACGAAGCTTCCGCGCTCACGCTCGTCGATAACCCGTTGAATCGTTGGCTGCAAGCTGGTCAGGTCTGGTTGGATCGTTATCACGTCCGTATCCATGATGTACCTGGCGGTCAGGACCTTGGCGGGCGAAGCGCCTTCGACGAAACTCTCGATGTACTCGTCTGCGGGGTTCGTTACCAGTTCATTCGGTGTCGCCACCTGAACGATCTCGCCATCACGAACGATTGCGATACGATCTCCAAGCGTGAGCGCCTCATCGAGGTCATGCGTCACCATGATCGTCGTGTGTCCGATTTCTTCCTGCAACCGAGCGAATTCTCGCTGCATACGGCTACGAATGAGCGGATCAAGTCCTGAGAAAGGCTCATCCATCAGCAAGAGTTGGGGATCGCACGAGAGTGCACGAGCAACTCCGACGCGCTGTTGCATACCCCCGCTCAATGAACTTGGATAATGATCCTCCCAGCCTTCAAGACCCACCTGAGCAATGACTTCGAGAGCACGCTCCCGTCGCTCTTGCGGCGGAACGCCGCGGACTTCCAGGCCAAACTCAACGTTCGCCATCACGGTCCTGTGTGGTAGAAGCCCATATCGCTGGAAGACCATTGCCGTCTCGCGCGACCGGAGCAGGCGTACCTCCTCCCTGCTAAGCTTCATGATGTCCCGGCCATTGATCCAGATTTCACCAGTTGCCGGTTCAATGAGCCGAATAATGGCGCGTAGCAGCGTCGACTTTCCGCAACCCGATAGCCCCATGATTATGAAGAATTCCCCGCGATGGACGACAAACGACGCGTCACGAACAGCAACAAACGCCCCGGTTTGACGTTGAATCTCATCCCGCGGCACGCCTTGCTCAATCATTTCCAGCGCAAGCTGTTGTTTACGACCACCACCGAATATCTGAGAAACATTCCGAACATCGAGCAAGATATCCTGACTGTTCATGATCTGGCCCCCTGATCGTCCCCGAAATCACATGAATTGTATGCAACTGTTGCTTCTGGTAATGAAGTAGTCAGCAATATACGTCCATGCTTACAGTACACGCATTCCTGTGACACAGGGGACAGTTCAGCCCAACCTGGCATACCAAACTTGTGTCAATTGCTATGACCGAAATCGTGTGCTAGCGGAATGCACCCCGGCGCAGAAACTACACCCTGTCCTGGACGGGCATAGCCTGAGGGGTCCGGAACACTGCATTCAGATGTATCGGGGGAGGCGCCGGGCGGATTCGAACCGCCGATCAGAGTTTTGCAGACTCCTGCCTTACCACTTGGCTACGGCGCCCTGAAACGGTGTTTGCATCGATAAAAGATGCCATTCGGCCCGTTTCTGACCAACGAAAAGTATAGCACAGCATTCGGTCCGGACTCACGACCACTACACCATGGACATGAACCCCTGGTCCGTCACTCGCGCTTCCGGAATGACCGAGAGTGCCATGAACGAAAGAAGCCCGAACGGCGATGGAACGGTGCTGCCAAACTCTCGGGCGAGTTCCTCGATGGCCTCGTATTCCCGCGTAACGACGTTCAGCGGTTGATCCGAAAGAATCCCGGCAACAGGCAATGCCAGTCGACCTTTGACTTCGCCATTATCGACCGCTGCGAGGCCCCCCTGCATCTCGACCACCGCATTGATCGCCGCCAGCATGTCCGTATCGTTCGTCCCGAGGCATACGATGTTATGGGCGTCATGGGCGATCGATGTTGCGATTGCGCCGCGGTTCATTCCGAATCCGCGGATCAGCCCCACACCGACGTTCCCTGTCGCGTTATGTCGTTCGACGGTCGCAATCTTCAGAAGGTCTCGCTCGATATCGGCAACGACCACGCCGTCGGCGATCTTCGGTTCGACATCGATCTTACGCGTTACGATCTGCCCGGGAATCGCCTCGACTGCGGCCATCGTCGATGCAGCCGACAACTGCAACGACGTTTCAGTCACGGGCTGGATTCTGACGCTATTCAACAGGGTTTCCGGCACGCTGGCTGTGGTCTCGAAACGTGGCTGTCCGTTTTCAGCAACGAGTTCCCCCTGGTGCAGCACCCGGGCGGGGCGAATGTCATCCAGTGAATCGAACATCACGATGTTGGCGAAGTAGCCCGGTGCAATCATGCCGTGGCCGGTTAGCCGCCAGTAGTCCGCTGTGTGGAGCGTTGCCATGCGAATGGCCCGAATCGGATCGAGGCCATTCGCAACCGCCTTGCGGATGACGGCATCGATGTGACCGTCGTGCATGAGTGTCGCGCAATCCCGGTCGTCACTGGCAAAACAGCAGCGCGGGTAGGTGTTGTCATCGACCAGCGGCAGCAGATCAACCAGGTTGTGTTCGGTTGACCCCTCTCGAATCATGATCATGAGTCCGCGTCGGAGCTTCTCCCGCGCTTCTTCGAGTTCAGTGGACTCGTGATCGGATGTCATCCCGGATCCGGCGTAGGCGTTGATCGCCTTGCCGCGCACTCCGGGAGCGTGCCCATCCCGGCGGGGAGCCTGGAGCGAGAGTCGCTCGAAGATCGATTCGTCACCGTCGAGCACGCCCGGGAAATTCATCATCTCGCCAAGCCCAACAACCCGGGGCAGCCCAAGGCCTTCGGCGATCGCCTCGGTCGTCATCTCGGCGCCGGCAGTCTCAAACGGGCTGGCGGGAACGCAGGACGGAATAGTGAAGAAGAGCGAAACCGGCAGATTCTCTGAAGCCGCCATCAGCGCCTTGATGCCATCAAGTCCGGCAACATTCGCAATCTCGTGCGGATCGGTGACTACTGCGCCTGTCCCGCATGGCACCACCGCTTTCGCGAACTGATCCATCCAGAGCAATGAGCTCTCAACGTGGACGTGGCCATCAATGAAAGACGGGGCCAGGTAGGCACCACCGGCGTCGATTTCGGCGGCGGCTTCCGAGTAATCGCCAACCCCTGCTATCTTGCCGTCTACGATCAATACGTCAGCATCTTCGACTTCATTCGAGGCAACGTTGATGACACGACCGTTGCGGATGATGAGGTCACCCGGCGCCTCACCCTTTGCTGCGGCGAGAAACCGTCTCCACTGCTCAACCACGGCGGACTCCCAGCTTGATCAACATATTGACGGGCTAATCAACTAATCGACGTTCGACTTCGGCCAACAGCTGATTCAACATCTCCAGCTGCTGATTGGCGACCTGCGGAATCTGCTGGATCTGTTCGAACGGCACATGTGTCGAGACTCTCGCTCCGACGCCATGCTCCTGCTCATCCCACCAGATCTCCTCATCGTCGGCAACAAGCCCCCGGGCTATGGCGGGAAGGACAATCCTGGCCCTGCGCTCAAGCGCGTGAAACCGGCGCTCGTTTTCCTCCTCCCAGAAGAGTCCGGGGGATGTGTCCCACGCCTCAACGATGTAGATGCCGCCGCCAAGACGAACGTCAAGATGTCCGTCTTCGGTGTCGATCGACACGGTCCATCGGTTCTGCTCGTCGATGTGAGGGTACGCATAGTAACCGGCCTGGGTGAGCGTCTCCACGACGCGCTCCAGCATGAGCTTTGGGGACGTCTGGTCGAATGCCGGTCCGGACCCGTTGGTGCTCATTCGCCGCGTCCTGACCAGTTCTCGGGTGGAATCTCGCCGTTTTCGAGCACATGTCGAACGGCGCCAACCATTACCTGCACCGTTGCGAGCGTTTGATCATCGAGGTCGCCTCGAGCATGAATCTCAACCCCGGGAACGACTTCCCATCGCTGCCAGTCCTCGCTTCGTGGATCAGGGCGAGATGCGATGGCTGCGATATCTTCGGCATCGCCCAGACGATCCCGGATCTCATCCAGACCGAGGTTGACGTTACGCAGGGCAATGATCTCCTGCAACCGCTCCATGTGATCCCGGGTGTAGTGGGAGGCACGACCACGCCCGACCGGCTTGGGCAGAAGCCCTTCAGCCACGTAATACCTGATCCGGCGCACTGGAACGCCCGTACGCTCGGCCAACTGGCTGATTGTCATGGCGTCCGGATCATTGCCGTTCGACCTCTTGAGCGAGAGATCCACGCAGGCCCTTCCCGTTTCTCAGCATCGTACCCGAATCAGTCGCAGACCGGCCCGCAATCATCATGAACCAGCCGGTCGGAAATCAACGACCTCCAGTGTCACAGAGGTGCGTCCCTTCCAGGTGTTCTTGCGTAACGATACCGCGAGATCGGCAATCTGTGCGTCGTGCAGTTCTACTAGCCGGTCCCCGGCGTTGAACCCAACTGCTCGGAGCGGAACTCCGTTCGACGAGCGAACATTGAACAGGAGGTGCGCCTGATCCCGACTACGGCGGGCATCCACGATTTCCAGATCCCGCATCAGAAAGCGGGGCGCCGGGTTACCGTGACCGCACGGCTCCAGATGTTCGAGATCGTCGATGAGATCCAGCGAGACGAACTCCGGACGCAACTCAGCGTCCAGAGAGAGCGTGGGGAGCGGAGGCTCAGGCCCGACGTCTTGCTGGAAGACCTGATTGATCCGCTCGGTGAATTCGCCAATCCGGTTGGTTTCGATCGTCAAGCCAGCCGCCTTGCTGTGTCCACCGAACTTCTCAAGCACGTCCGAACAACGGTCCAGCGCCGAAACAACGTTGAACTCATCAATGCTCCGGGCCGAACCACGACTCAGCGGAACTCCCTGTTCCAGCGCAAACACGGGCCGGCCATACGCTTCGGTCAGCCGACTGGCGATCAGCCCGACCAGGCCGATACGCCATTCCGGAGAATGGACGACGAGCACCGGGTTGTCACGG
Organism: Thermomicrobiaceae bacterium; assembly: GCA_007133615.1. Classification (GTDB taxonomy): domain Bacteria; phylum Chloroflexota; class Chloroflexia; order Thermomicrobiales; family Thermomicrobiaceae; genus SLMJ01. The sequence goes on from SLMJ01000394.1 coordinate 18,828, forward strand.
GAACCATCTGATTCAACAAAGATGCGTGCTGCGGTAACGTACTCGTCGAGCAGATCCTGCCGCTCCCGATTCAGATCATTGAGTCGATGTGCCAGCTCATCGGCACGACCCGGCGAATCAGTCAGCAGCAGTTCCAGCGCGATCCAGGGATCGTCGATACGGCCGGCCGCATTGATTCGCGGCCCGAGGAAGAATCCGAAATGATGACTGCGCAGGCTGTCCGGCTTGACCCCAGCCACTTCAGCCAGCGCATATAGCCCGGGCCCGGCATATCGGGTGAACAGATCGATCCCGCGCTGAACAATCGCCCGGTTCGGCCCGACTAGCGGAACAACGTCCGCAACGGTCCCAAGAGCCACCAGCGGGAGAAATCGCTCACTACCGCGGTCTCCCGCCAGATTCCGCATCAACTGCCAGGCAACTCCCACGGCTGCATACTCACTGAACGAATGCGCCGAGTCTGGCCGGCGCGGCGAGACGAACGCGCCGCACGGAATATCTGCCGACCACACGTGATGGTGGTCAACCACGATCGATTCCAGTCCAGCTTTGCGGGCGTGTTCGAGTTCAGCTACGTCGCTGGTTCCACAATCGACGGCAATCAGCAACCGGCATCCATCCCGGACCGCCTGATCGATTGCACCGGTGTTCAGGCCGTATCCATCCCGTTCCCGATGAGGAAGATACGGACGGGCGTCACCGCCAAGATCCCGGAGAGACTGGACCAGCAGGGCGGTAGACGTGACCCCGTCAACGTCGTAATCGCCGTAGACCGCGATGCGCTCTCCGTTATTCAGGACAGACTGAATCAACGTCGTGGCCTGCTCAATGTCGGGAAGGGTTTCCGGTGATGGGATCCCGGAGACATCGTGACTCAGAAGTTCCAGTGCTTCCTGGTGACTGGACACACCACGAGTCGCCAGAATCTCGCCGATCAGTCCAAGCGAGTGAAGATCCGCGTTTTCTGGTTTGACCGGCTCAATCCAGCGATAACGCGGCATCGATATCGATAACCTTCCACTCAATCACCATCACGTGCCTGCATTCAACCCGCATGCGACCTATTCGACCACGTCTGCAGAGTCGTGGACTCGGACCATGATCGTCTCGGCTAGCTGATGCCCCAGAACGTGCTCGGTTTCATCAACCTTGATTCGAATCGGCCCGTCAAACGGCATGCGCTCGACGATCGTCAGATCTGCCGCTGGATACAGGCCCAGATCGCCAAGGTACCTGAGCTTTTCCGGGTCTGTATCGCTGACGAGTTCAACGACCGCGCGGTCACCCTCTTCGAGTTCGGTCAGGCGAAGCCCGATCGCCTCGGCGATCTCGCCCTCAACGGTCGGAATCGGCTCTCCGTGAGGGTCAACACTGGGAAATCCGAGGGCGCGATCGATCCGGGCTTCGAACTCCTCGGAGATGCTGTGCTCGAGACGATCAGCCTCCTCGTGAACCTCATCCCAGGAGTACCCCAGCGCATCCGCCAGATAGAGTTCCAGCAGGCGATGATGCCGGATCACCTCCAGGGCTGCCTTGCGCCCTGAAACTGTCAGCACCACGCCGCGATATCGCCGATGTTCAACCAGATTCAGGTCGGCCAGCCGTTTGATCATGTTCGTAACCGACGGACTCTGTACCTGAAGCCGCTCCGCAATCGACTGGGTCGTTACTGCAGAGCCTTCTTCTTCCAGCTTGAAAATGATCTTCAGGTAGTCTTCCATCGCGTGCGTGATCATATTTGCTCCGTGTGGATCGTACGTTTGACTCGAAGGCCCGGGCTGACCCGATCCGGCTTACCTGTCGGGTGCACTCTTTGACAGGGAGTATACTCTCCGGCATGGTACGTCGCGACCGGGCAGGAGTAGTCAACCCAATTGAGCAAATTCCGAACATTCGCGATTGCCGGCGCAGGTTTACTGGGAACTGCACTGGCTTATGCAGCACTCGTCGAACCGCGAACGATCATCCTTCGGGAACTCGAATTGTCCATGCCGACGATCCCGCCATCGCTGGACGGGCTCCGGATCGGTTTCATCAGCGACCTGCATGTCGGTGGTCCTGGAGATCCGGTCGGAAGCATCCATCGCGCGATCAGCGTGCTCGAAGAACAGCGTCCTGATCTCATCCTCCTTGGTGGAGACTACTACGATCGGGGAATGCGGGTCCCCGAGGAACCGGATTGGAGCCGGCTCGCGGCGATCGCGCCGACATTCGGCGTCCCGGGCAATCACGATTACCATCGAGGACTTGAAACCACTGAGGAAGTAATGCGCTTGCTGGACGATTCCGGGATCTGTCTTCTTCGGAACACCAGCCAGCACGTGAATGTGCGTGGCGGAACAGTGCGGATCATAGGCCTCGACGACCCCTACACTGGTCGGGCGGATTTCGGGAGTGCCACGGACGGACTGAGCGACGACTTCCACCCGACGATCCTGCTGACGCATGCCGGCCTTGTTGCAGATTACTTGCCAGAAGCGAGCGCTGACCTGATTGTGAGCGGCCACACCCACGGCGCTCAGGTGAGTGTCTCGCCGTTTCGTCGGACCGGTCCGCTGGACATCTTCTGGTGGCTGGACTACATCAAGGGATCACCGCTCTCGCCGTATCGGCAGGGCCTTTTCAGGGTGCGGGGTTCAGTTCTTTATGTGGGAAACGGGCTGGGAACGACGTCGCTCGGGATGCGACTCGCAGCGCCCCCCGAGGTTTCGATATTCACGTTGCGCCATGGAACCGGCAGCCAGGATCTGCCCTGCGACCATCCTGATCGCTATCTCGCAGGGTACCGCGCCACAAGGATCAAGCCAGACAACTGGCTAACGTGACCGCTCCACCAGCCGCTCACAGAGTACGACCAGTTGATCCCGCTCGGCGGTCGGCCTGGTGACCCTGTCAAGGAGATCGAGGGCCTGATCGTGATACTGCTGGGTGAGCTCATTGACTCGCTCTGCTACCCCGTGCTCGTCGAGCATTTCCGTTACCCGGCTGACGTCCTGTTCGCCAATTGTTTCGCGCCCGTAAATCTCCAGCAGTTCACGTCGTTGCCGTTCCGAAAGTGACTCCATTAGCATGATGATCGGTATCGATTGCTTGCGGCCGCGTATATCATCCCCTGCCTGTTTGCCGGTGTGATCGTCTTCACCCCAGATCCCGAGGAAATCATCACGAACCTGAAATCCCAGCCCCAGCAACCGACCGAACTCACGGAACTGCTCGCAACTCGCAGGAGCGCACCCGGCGATACGGGCCCCGGCCCAAGTGGCGAAACCAACGATCGCCGCCGTCTTTCCGGAAATCATGCGAAGGTAGTCAGCCGGGGTTACGTTTGCACGCTCGGCGAACCCGAGATCAAGCACCTGGCCCTCGACGATCTGCAGCGTCATCTTATTGAATGCCTCGATGACGTCCGCCAGCGTCTCCGCATCCATTCCCTGGTCCCGGCCTCGCAGAACGGCCAATTGACTGAGTGCGAATGTCGCGTCGCCAGCGTTGATGGCCTGGGCTTCTCCCCAGAGACTCCAGATGGTTGACCGACCTCGCCGTAGCGCACTTTGATCCTGCACGTCATCATGCATGAGAGTGAAATTGTGCAGAAGTTCGATTCCCGCAGCAACCGGGATTGCATGTTCAGAGTTACCACCGGCAGCCCCGGTGCTGAGCAAACAGACAACTGGCCGGACACGCTTTCCGGGATCGGCGCTCACAGTGGAAAAGTGCTGATCAACCCATCCGAGGTGGTATCGAATCATGCCGTATAGCGAAGGATCACCAGACGCGGAAGTACCGGGAGAGGCGGCCTCGGCCTGATCCACCACCTCACGCATGAGTCCCTCGGTGCGGACGATCAGTTCGTCGATTGCGCGAGCCTTCATAGAGCTTCCCTCCCCGCCCATGAACATTGAAGGCGCACCAATGTTCGTGCATACTATAACAAGTGTGAGGTATTCGCCTGAATGACGTTCACAGCCGGACCGGCGGGTTTTGCATAACGCGGTCGGGCTTTCTGGAATACCGCACCGTCACTTCCGCGTTTTAAGGAAGTGACCACGCGAAAAACGGTGGTTGGGAATATCGACATCCGGAGGTAGAGCATCGATGATTTTCGATCCAATTTTCTTTCTGTTCCTGATTCCGCCGATTCTGCTCATGTTGTTTGCACAATGGCGGGTCAAGAACACGTTCGGCAAGTTCAGCCAGGTGCTGAATCAGCGAGGATTGAGCGGGGCAGAGGCCGCGCGCAAAATCCTTGATGAAAACGGCCTGTACGACGTTCCGGTGGAGCAGGTGGATGGTGAACTGACTGACCACTATGATCCCCGGGCCCGGGCACTTCGCCTGTCAAACCCGGTGTACGGTGGCCGTTCCGTCGCCGCACTCGGCATCGCTGCCCACGAGGCGGGCCATGCCTTGCAGCATTCGGAAGGCTATGCGCCGCTCCAGATCCGATCGCTTCTCGTTCCGGCCGCAACATTCGGCTCGAACCTGGGCTGGATCATGATCCTGGCAGGCGTCTTCATTCAGTTCACTGCGCTGGCCTGGCTCGGCGTGCTGTTCTTCGCTGCAGGTACGCTCTTCGCGCTGGTAACGCTGCCGGTCGAATTCAATGCCAGCAGCCGCGCAATGGCTATGCTCACGACCAACGGCATGGTCGTGACACAGGAAGAGCAGAGCCAGAATCAGCAGGTGCTGAACGCAGCTGCGCTGACCTACATCGCTGGCTTCCTCGCCGCCCTCATGCAGCTGATCTACTGGATCCTGCTGGTGGCCGGAGTGAGTCGCGACTAGATCAATGCGTTCCCCGGCACAGTTCGGGCACACCACGAAAAGAAGAAGCGCCCCGGCCGCAATGGCCGGGGCGCTATTCGTTTGCTCTGTTGATAACGCGCGAGACTACCGAGTTCCAGGTGCGCTCACTTCTCGCCGCAGGACCCGGCCCGGCAGGTTGCCCGTCGCTTTTCCATCGCGAACCGCGTGAACTCCGTTGACGATAACCTGTTCGATGCCATCCGGATGAACAGTCGGATTGTCATACGACGCCCGGTCGATGATCGAATCCGGATCGAACACGGTAACGTCTGCGAAGTTTCCGGGCTTGAGTTCGCCGCGCTCCGGAAGTCCGAGACGCCAGGCGGAGAGACCGGTCATTTTGTGTACCGCCGACTCCAGCGGCATAAGACGCTCATCACGGGAGTAGTGTCCGAGCACGCGCGGGAAGGTGCCATACGTTCGCGGATGCGGGGTACCACCCATGAGGCCGTCGGAGCAGTGCATCAACCACGGCTGGACGATGAGGTTTCGAACGTCCTTCTCATCCATGGCGAAGAGGATCATCGAGACTTCGTGGTCTTCTTCCAGCAACAAGCGCACCGTCGCCTCGAACGGTTCGATTCCCCATTGCTCAGAGATGTCCTGCAGAGATTTGCCGACGACCCAGGCGTTCTTCTCGGTTTGCACGCCGGAAATCCGGATGTTCTCCCAGCCGGTCGCGACGACGTTCGACTCCCAGTCGTCGAGACCGGAGTGCATATCCCGACGCATCATGTCTTTCATTCGGGAATCCTTGAGCCAGCGGTTGAGCGTCCGGATTCCTTCGGCATGCGCCCACGGCGGAAGCAGTGCGGCCAGCATCGTACTCCCGGCGGTGTACGGGTACTGGTCGGCGGTGATGTCCAGACCACTCCGGCGGGCATTCTCGACCGCGGCGATCATTTCGTCTGATTTGCCAAACGCCTGCTTGCCGCGGGCCTTGAAGTGTGAGATATGGCAGGCAGCGCCGCTCTTGCGGGCGATCTCGAAGACTTCGTTCATCCCTTTGAGGATCTCTTCACCCTCGTATCTCATGTGATAGACCATGAAGGATCCGTGGCGAGCGACAACCTGGCCCATGTTGATCAACTCGGACGTGTCGCTGTAGACACATGGCGAATAGATCAGTCCGGTCGAAAACCCGATCGCCCCCTGGCGAATCGCCTGATCAACAAGCTGGCGCATCGTCTCGACTTCACCCAGAGACGGCTTCCTGTCTCCCATGCCCATCGCGTGCAGGCGGATCGTGCCGTGACCGACCATGGCGGCAACATTCGTTGCCGCACCCTCGCAGCGCTCCAGATACTCCCCGAAGCTGCGCCAGTCCCAGGGAACATCTGGATCGCCATTCAGGCCGGACAGGTGCCGCCGCCACATCGGAATGTCATCCTCTTTGATCGGAGCCTCGGACAGGCCATCCTGCCCGAGCAGTTCGAGGGTGACACCCTGCATCAGCTTTGGCGCCAGTTGCGGGTCAGACATGCAGACGAGGTCGCAATGACTGTGCATGTCGATGAATCCGGGCGCAACAGCCCGACCGTCAACGTCGATGACATCGCCGGACTCTTCCGCGTCGGGTCCAGCCGCAACGACTCGATCTCCGTCAACGACGACGTTGCCCTTGACTGGCGCCGCCCCGGTACCGTCGTAGATTGTTCCGTTCTTCAGCGTAAACGCCATACGGTTAGCCCCCGACTCCATACTCCCGGTTGATGAAGCGTCCATGGCCCTGCTGGCCGTGAACGACGTGCTCGCCGTTGAATTCGTACATCGTTGCTCCCCGGACAAGCGTACGCACCACACGAACACCGATCTTCTTGCCTTCGAACGGTGTCCACTTGTTCTTGTGGAGCATGTCTGCACCCGTGGCGGTCCACGGCGCGTTCAGGTCATAGATCGCAATATCCGCGTCGGAACCCGGTCGGAGCGAGCCCTTGCGGGGATAGGAGCCAAAAATCTTCGCCGGGTTGGTGCTCGAGACCCGGACGAAGTCCGTAAAGTCCAGGTCGCGCTTGTGGATGAATTCGTCCAGCATTGCGGGGAACATCGTCTGAATGCCGGAGAGTCCCAGCGGAGCGTTCCAGATGTTGTCCTTACCGGCTTCCTTGCTCTCGATCGTGTAGCCGCAGTGGTCCGAGGAGATGACATCCATGGTGCCGTCCTGAACGTATGTCCAGAGCAGCTCCACCTCGTCGCGCTCCCGGATCGCAGGTGCGCATCGGCCAAACGGACCGAGTTTGACGAGATCATCGGTGTCGAGCGCCAGGTACTGCGGGCAGGTCTCGACTTCAACCCGGACACCCCGGTCCTTCGCCCGCCGGACCAGCTCCAGCCCACTCACCGTGCTGGTGTGGCAGATATACGCTCTGGCGCCGGTTTCCTCGGCAAAGAAGATCGCCCGGTTAATCGCTTCGGCTTCAACAATTGGCGGGCGGGAATCGGCATGAGCCAGCGGATCGTTCTCTCCCGCCTCCTGCAGCGTGTTGATGCCGTCCTGCAGGAGCTCATCATTCTCAGCGTGCAGGCCGTATGGAACGTCGGAATCAGCCAGCAGCGCGAAGACGTCATACATGCTGGCATCGGTGATTCGGGGGAAACCGGGGCTGGAACCGGCCATGAACGACTTGACCGCAGCGATACCCGTATCGATCATCTCTTCGATCGATTCCACGTCCTGGTTGATCGCCGCGCCCCAGAGTGCGAAATCGACGAGCGATTTTTTCTCGCCCAGTTCGATCTTTTCCTTGATGTGCGCGGCCTCACTGGCCACCGGCGTCGCCTGCGGCATCTCCACGACCGAACTGATACCTCCAGCAACAGCGCCCATGCTTCCGTAATAGAATCCCTCGATCTCGTTCGGATCCGGATCCTTGAAGTGTGTGTGGGCATCGATCCCGCCCGGAATGACCAGCTTGTCGGTCGCATCGATAACCTCATCGGCGTCGATGTCCGATGAATCGGTCGTCAGCCCGGAGACGACCTCGCCGTCGATGACGACATCGGCCTGGAAGACGTCGGTGTCTGTACTGACAATCCCACCGCGAATGACTACTTTCTTTGCCACAACCCTCTCCCCAACATGTATGGACGATCGCGATTCAGTCTGAAGCCAGACCTACCACATCCTAACCTGTCATGAATCCGGACGCATCCCGCAGTTCCCCCGGTTTCACAGCCAGTCACCATCAGTGTCCTACGTACAAACACACTGCGCAGTACGCATTGATCTGGTATCTGCGAGGATTCGATATGAACGAAATTCCGATGTCACGACGTGAGTTGCAATCCCGTATCGACGAAAACTGGCAAGCGTTGCTGGACAAGCTCGACTCGTTTTCGGATGACGAACTGACTATTCCGAACGTCATCGGCATCTGGTCGATGAAAGATCTGATCGGCCATCTCGAGACATGGGACCGTATCGCCACTATGAAAATCGAATTCGCCGAGCAGGGCGAAACCCGGCCATGGTGGCAGGTCGTGGAGTCGCCGTATGACGGTATCGATGAATTCAACGAAGCAGACGTCGAGGCGAATCGCCACAAATCGATCGAGGAACTCTGGCACGAGCTTCATTCACGGCACACCGAATTGCTGAAGCGCGTCGAACGCTCGAGCGCCGTTACCAATGATCTGATCGCCGTGGATACCTGGGAGCACTATCTGGTGCATCTGGCTGACATTACCGAATGGGAGCGCCAACGCGAACCGGCTGGCGGCCCGGATCAGGATTGATCAAACCGACCGTTCACCCCCTCACCCCTCTTCCCGTGGAGTGGCACCGCACTGGTTCCCCCTCGACCGTGCGACTCCTGCCACTCCATTTCAATTCTCAACGAGGTTCACAGCCAGTCACACTACCCCGTAGACGTCGACCGCCGTGTCGACAGATTCACCGATAGTTACTCGGAATACTGGGGAACGACACAACGAAAACGGGAGCACCAATGGTGCTCCCGTTGATCGCTCGGTATTGTGTTCGTGCTGGAATCAGGCTGATTCCTGATAATCCCGTGGCAACTCTTCATCTCCAGCGGCCACGAGCAACGGTGGACGACGCCGGTTGATGACGTCTGCATCGATGATGCACTTCTGAACGCCCTCGAGCGACGGGATCTCGTACATTACGTCGAGCAAAGCGTCTTCGATCGCCGTGCGGAGTCCACGTGCACCGGTCTTCCACTTTTCGGCCTGGCTGGCGGTTGCTTCCAGCGCGTCGTCGGTGAAGACCAGTTCAACATCATCGAGTTGCATGATCTTCTTGTATTGCCGGACGACCGCGTTCCGCGGTTCGACCAGAATCCGCATCAGATCATCATGCGAGAGATGATCGAGCGAGACCACCGCTGGCAGGCGACCGACGAACTCTGGAATCAGGCCGTATTCCAGCAAATCATCGTGGTTGACATGCTTCAGAACGCTCTCGCCGCTGGATTCATCGTCATCGCTATCAAAGTGAGCGTTGAATCCAAACGTGTTGGTCTTGCCAACTCGCTTTTTGACGACTTCTTCCAGGCCTTCGAAGGCACCGCCGCAGATGAACAGGATATTGCTGGTGTCGATCTGAATGTACTCCTGATGCGGGTGTTTCCGACCACTCTGGGGTGGAACGTTCGCAACGGTTCCTTCGATGATCTTCAGCAGCGCCTGCTGGACACCCTCACCCGAGACATCCCGGGTAATCGAGGGGTTGTCGCTCTTGCGGGCGATCTTGTCGATCTCATCGATGTAGATGATTCCGTGCTGGGCACGCTGCACGTCGCCGGCTGACTGGATCAGACGCAGCAGAATGTTCTCGACATCCTCGCCGACATACCCGGCTTCAGTCAGCGCCGTGGCATCGGCAATCGAAAACGGTACATCCAGTAGCTTGGCCATTGTCTGAGCCAGTAACGTTTTTCCGCTACCAGTGGGACCCACCAGCAGAATGTTTGTCTTCTGAAGCTCGACGTCATCATCATCGAGACTCGCGGTTACGCGCTTGTAGTGGTTATAGACAGCAACAGAGAGAATCTTCTTTGCTCGATCCTGCCCGATCACATAGTGGCTCAGTTGCTCGTACAGCTTCTTCGGCGTCGGAACACTGGTGAGCGTGGGCTGAGGTGCGCTGTCGGGAACCTCTTCTTCATCGATGATTTCGCGACAAAGCTGAACACACTCATCACAGATATAGACTGCACCAGGTCCGGCGATCAGGCGTCGGACTTCGTCCTGTCCCTTGCCGCAGAAAGAGCACCGATATTGTCCCCGTCCGCCACGAGCGTTGGCCATGCCTCGGTTCCCCCGTAACTGTTTACTAGACTGCAGACGCCTGATGCGGGGCCAACACCTGGTCAACCAGACCATAGTCCCGCGCTTCTTCCGCCGACATGAAGTAGTCTCGTTCGGTGTCCTGCTTGATTCGCTCGAAGGTCTGGCCGGTGTGATAGGCCATGATTTCCGTCATTTTAGTCGTCAGACTGATGGTCTCACGCGCCTGGATTTCGATATCCGGCACGGAACCGCGGAACCCGGAGCTACCCTGGTGAATCAGGATCCGGGAGTGCGGCAATGCGAATCGCTTGCCTTGCGTTCCGGCTGCCAGGAGCACCGCACCCATACTCGCGCTCAGTCCGATGCAGTAGGTCTGTACGTCACAGCGAATCATCTGCATCGTATCATAAATTGCCAGTCCGGCATAAACGAGACCACCGGGGCTGTTAATGTACAGCTTGATGTCCTGCTCCGGGCTCTCATAGTCCAGAAAGATCATCTGAGCGATGATTGCGTTGGCAACCTGGTCATCGACCCCGGTTCCGAGGAAGATGATCCGGTCACGCAGCAACCGGGAGTAAATGTCATAGGCACGTTCGCCGCGGTTCGTTGACTCGACTACGTACGGAACAATCGCCTGTGGATGCATGTGTTCATCCATTAAGTGGTCTTCCTTTCCCGCGGCGGTTTCTCAGCTCAGGCGTCCGATTTCTTCTCGTCTTCATCGCTCTCGGCAGACGCCGTTGCCGCCGCAGCTTCTTCCTCTTCAGCATCCTGATCATCATCAGAATCGTCAGCCGTCTCAGCGGCCGCTTCGTCCGATGACGTGCCTTCAATCTCCGTGGATTCTGCGGTCGGGCCACTGGCCTGCTCATCGAGCAGCGCCTTGCCTTCACCGGTAATCGCGCCGGTTCCACCTGTGACGAACTCGATCAGCCGCTCGGTCGACTTGCGGTTTTCGAGCTGGCTCTGGAGCATGTTGCGGATGTAGTCACTCTGATAGAGCTCCTTCATCTGCTCGGCCTGCTCACTGTCACCAACCATCGACTCGATCTCGGCGTTGATGTCCTCGTCGGTGACTTCAAGTCCCTCGGCCTCGGCAAATGCTTCGAGAATCAGGGAGTTGCGGACGCGGTTCGAAACATCCGGCCGCATCTCGGTCTTGATCTCATCTGCCGACTTCTGGGTCATCCGCATGTATTCATCCATGCTCATGCCCTGCTGCCCGAGTCGTTCACCCAGTTGCTGGAACTCCCGGTCGAGCTCGTTGTCAACAAGACCTTCGGGAACCTCGAGCCCGGCGAGTTCGGCAAACTTTTCGAACGTTTCATCGAGGAATGCTTCACGTTCCTGCTGGACCTTGTTCTGCAGCAGATCCTTCCGGACCGCTTCACGCAGATCGTCGACCGTTTCGTACTCCTCACCGACTGACTGGAGGAATTCCTCGTCCAGTTCGGGGAGTTCGCGCTGCTTCACTTCCTGAAGTGTTACCTTGTAGTGAAGATCTTTGCCGCGAATCTGCTCGGGAGCGTCCTCGTCGTCCTCTTCAAAGGAGATGTCAAACTCGCCCTGCGCGCCCGGCTGCAGGTATTTGACCGCTTCCTCGATCTGCTTGAACAGCGGTCCCTCACCGAGCACGAAGTCTGCGCCCTTGACCGGTTCGTGGAACTCTTCCTCGCCCTCATAGACCTCGAAGTCCAGGATGACCTGATCGCCCTCAACCGGTGAACGCGGCTCGGCCGGTTCGACCCAGGTGCTCTGCTGATTGCGCAGATTCTGGATCACGTCTTCGATCTCGTCTTCGGTCACATTGACTTCGCGTGGTTCGACGGCGATTCCGGAGTAATCACCCAGGTCAACCTTGGGGTAGACCTCGATCGTGACTTTGAAGCCGACTGGTTCGTCCTGATAGACGTCGACTTCCGGATCAGACACCGGCACGATGTCTTCCTGCTCGAGCGCACGCCGGTACAGATCATCCATGATCTCCCGGTGGGCTTCCTGAACGATCAAGTCACGGCCGACTCGCTGTTCGACGAGTTGCCGTGGTGCCTTGCCAGGGCGAAAACCCGGAACATTCACCAGTTCATTGACGCGACGGAACGCCCGATCCACCGCCTGTTTGAACTCGTCTTCATCAGCAACGATGTCCAGCGTAACCGAACTCTTCGGCTGTTCTTCAACCGTGACTCTCACGTACTCCACCTTCTCGTCAACCAGATTCAACGAACGCGATTATAGCAAAGCGCCCGTAACTCAACCGATCTCCGCAAATCGTGCCAGACAGACAACACCGACAGCCATTCGGCTGCCGGTGCAAGAAATCTCTCGAGGATGTTCCGGCGTGATTTCTAGCTTTCGCCGGCGACGGGCTCGCCGTCCTGGCGATCCAGTGTGAAGCCCTGGTGCTCGTCATTCTCGACATAGTCCAGGGTAATGCCATCCAGCGGCTCCAGCAGCGGCTGCGGAACGATCATCACGGGCTCACCGTTTCGCTCGATGACGTGATCTTCTTCCTGCGGATGTGCCAGTGCCAGTCCGAGCTCGCCGTCTTCCTGAACAATCAGCGTCACGCCCTGACCCTCCTGTGGGCCAGATTCCTGCTTCAGGTTTTCAAGCTTGTCCAGGGCGCGGTCTGTAACGTCAAACATGGTCCGTGTTCTCCTTCCGAACGGTTGTAGGGAGAAAAGTCATTTAAGGTCTCCCGAAATAGAAGTGAGCCGGACATGTCGTCCCGGCTCACATACATGTCAATGATATCGTGCCTGCAGCTTGTGTGCCACCGACAGCGACATCGCGCCACTTGAACAAGCGATTCAGTCGATGACCTGCACATCGATCCGCTGTTTGGCTACACTAGACTCAGTCGCGATCCAGACCGACATTGCCACCAGGGACGACCCAGACCATGAGTGAAGAGCTTCAGGACGCGCTCGAGGACGAGACCTGCATCGACGAGCACCCACTTCATACTCGTTTCCTGCGGACCGGGCAGCAGCGCGCCGCCGAGGAACGCAAAGTCCTGCGCGCGCTCGAGCAGGCCGAGATCCTGGAAACGCAACTCGTTCCGTGGGGTTCTAACTACACGTTCGCCGTCGCGCTGCAGACCGACGAAGCAGAACCGTTCATCGCGATCTACAAACCGGAACAGGGTGAAGCCCCGTTGTGGGACTTCCCGATCGGCACGCTCTTCGAACGAGAGTACGCTGCATACATCCTCAGCCGGTTTCTGGGCTGGCGGTTTATCCCGCCGACCGTGATCCGGGAAGGCCCACACGGCATCGGGACGGTGCAGCTCTATATCGAACCGGAGCAGGGCTTCGACCGCCTGCTCGATGAGTTCGAGTACCGATCGCAGTTGCAGCAAATGGCGCTGTTCGACCTGATTGCCAATAACGCGGATCGCAAGGCGAGCCACTTCTTTCTCGGGCGGTTTCAACGGCAGATCTGGGGTATCGATCACGGCCTCACCTTTAATGTCGACCCCAAACTCCGGACCGTTCTCTGGGAGTTCGGTGGGGAGCCGGTACCAGAGGTTCTGCATACCCGACTAACACGAATGGAACGGCACCAGGAGCAGATCTTCTCATTGCTCGATCCCTACCTGGCAGCCGACGAGATTCTGATGTTGCTGGTTCGTGCCGAACAGGTACTCAAATCAGGAGTCATGCCGGCACTGACGAGCCGTCGCAACATCCCGTTCGGGTGGTAGGCGCCGGTCTGACAGTTTCGTCACGAATCGATACACCCGGATCGTCGACTCAATCAGCGTAATCACCTGACAATCTATTGACCGGCATTCAGGCAGTGGTTAGGATGGCGTGGACGGTTCAGGGACAGATTTCGATCGATGAAAGCGATCGACGTGCATCAGACAAAGGTGGAGCAATTCTGATCCCGGAATCGCGACACCGTTGTTGTGGAACCGGAATTGCCGGAGAATCGATAGCGTGACCGTCGTAGAACTGGTCTGCTGTGAGGCGGATAATTCAGCAAACGGGTAGCCGTTTGGTATCCGGTGCAGTGACCAGAAACAATGAGCCGGCCTCCCGCCGGCGAACGAAGTCAAGGGGGAAGGATGAAGATTTCCGGCAGTTACACAGTTAATGCAGAGCAACAGGCCGTCTGGGATCGTCTGCTCGATCCAGACACGCTCTGGAACTGCCTGCCCGGTGTTCAGAAACTCGACAAAACGGGCGAGAATGAATACGACCTGGCGATGAACGTTGGCGTCGGGATGATCAAGGGGACCTACGAAGGTAAGGTCCGCATCAGCGATCTCAATGAGCCGCACGACTATCAGATGTACGTTGAAGGCAGCGGTCGGCCCGGGTTCGTAAAAGGTACCGGGAAGATCGAGCTGGCAGACCAGGGCGATGGCACCACCGAAATCACCTACGCTGGTGATGTCGAAGTCGGCGGGCCGGTCGGATCGGTCGCCCAGCGCATGCTTGGCAGCGTATCGAAACGCATTGTTGACCAGTTCTTCAGCTGTGTCGAAGAGCAGATCAACAAACAGGGGTCCTAGGGATGGCGAAATCGGCACATTGATGTGCCGGTTCTTGTGTATCGGCCGTGAACGGCTGGAAACACGGAGGGAGTCACGCCGTGAAGCACGAAATTACTGTTACGGTCAATGGAACGAAGCACACCAGCGAAGTTGATTCGCGCATGCTGCTGGTTCACTACATCCGCGACGTTCTCAACCTCACCGGCACACACGTTGGCTGCGATACGAGCCAGTGCGGCGCCTGCACGATCTTGTTCAACGGCAAGGCGGTCAAGTGCTGCACGATGCTGGCAGCGCAGGCCGATGGCGCCGAAATTATGACCATCGAGGGCCTCGCCAAAAATGGCGATCTGCACCCGATTCAGGAAGGCTTCTGGGAAGAGCATGGCTTGCAGTGCGGGTTCTGCACACCAGGCATGATCATGGCTTCCTACGATCTGCTGCAGCGCATCCCGAACCCTGACGAACAGCAAATTCGTCACAACCTGGAAGGCAACCTCTGCCGCTGCACCGGGTATCAGAACATCGTCAAGTCGGTCCAGTTCGCATCCAAAAAGATGAGCGGCGCACCAGGCGACGACTAGTCCCGTCCTGCCGGTCATAACAACCGGCGCACGGCTCGATCAAACACACGATCACATCCTCGTCATGAGCCGAAGGAGGTACCGGTGGCAGTAACACGAATGTTCGGGGCCTCGGTCAAACGGCGTGAAGATGCACGCATGATGACGGGACGGGCGCACTATACCGATGATGTGCGCCGCAATCACACTGTTCATATGAGCGTCGTGCGCAGTCCGTATGCACACGCGAACATTACGAACATAGATTCGAGCGAAGCAGCGCAAATGCCCGGCGTGGTTGGCGTCTTCACAGGTGCAGACCTGGTTGACGACGTCGCGCCGGTACCCTGCGCCTGGTTGCTACCCGACTGCAACCTCAAGGTGCCAGAATATCGGGCAATCGCCGTAGACAAAGCACGGTTCGTTGGGGACCCGGTTGCCGTCGTTATCGCTGAGGACCGCTACCAGGCGGAAGACGCCGCGGATGCGGTCAAGGTCTCCTACGAGCCACTCGACGTCGTCACCAACCAGGAAGCTGCCGTCAAAGACGGCGCTCCGCAGCTGTACGATGACGTTCCCAACAATCTGGCGTTCCAGTGGAAGTTGAGTGGCGGGAACTTCGAGGAAGCTAACCAGTCCGCCGATATCCGCATCTCTCAACGCTTCGTAAACCAGCGGCTGATCCCGAACGCGATGGAGACGCGAGGTGTCCTGGCTGACTACAACCCTGGCTCGGGCTCGCTCGAGGTCTGGTTGACCAGTCAGAACCCGCACATTCATCGGTTGTTACTTTCCGCGGTTACCGGAATTCCCGAGATGAATATTCGGGTTGATTCCACAGACGTTGGCGGCGGATTCGGCAGCAAGATCCCGCTCTATGGCGGCGAGATGATCGCCTGTGGAATCGCCAAGAAGCTGGGCAAACCAGTGAAATGGATGGAAAGCCGCCGGGAGAACTATGTCACAACGGCGCACGGACGCGACCATATCGATTATGTCGATCTTGCCGCGACCAGCGACGGAAAGATCACCGGAATCCGCGTGGAGGCATACGCCAATCACGGTGCATACCTGTCAACCGCAGCTCCCGGCGTTCCGACGTGGCTCTTCGGCACCATGCTGAGTGGGCCGTATAAGATCCCGAACATCGAATGCACGATGAACGGCGTTCTGACCAACACGACAACGACTGACGCCTATCGCGGAGCTGGCCGCCCGGAGGCAACCTATCTCCTGGAACGAATGATGGATCTTCTGGCGAAGGAAACCGGGCTGGATCCGGTAGAGGTTCGCCGGCGGAACTTCATTCAGCCGGATGAGTTCCCCTATACCGTCGCGACGACGCTGCAGTACGACAGCGGCAACTATGATGCAGCGCTCGACCAGGCACTCGAGATGGTTGGCTACGAGGAACTCCGCAAGAAGCAGGAAGATCTCCGCTCACAGGGACGCTACCTTGGTATCGGATTCTCGACCTATGTCGAGGTCTGCGGACTCGCACCATCTTCCGCCGCTGGCATGATGGGTTTCCAGGGAGGACTCTGGGAGAGCGCAACCGTTCGGGTGCATCCAAGCGGGAAGGCGACCGTTCTTACTGGTGCCAGCCCGCATGGCCAAGGTGAGGAGACCACCTTCGCCCAACTGGTATCGCACGAGACGGGCATCCCGTTCCACGACATCGAGATCGTACACGGAGATACCGACCGGATCCCATTCGGATGGGGTACCTACGGCAGCCGCAGCACAGCGGTTGGCGGGAGTGCGATTGTCTACGCCTCACGCAACATCGTCGAGAAAGCGAAGCGATTTGCCGCCCACATGCTGGAGTCATCACCGGAAGATATCGACTTTAACGACGGTGTGTTCAGCGTGAAGGGATCGCCAGAGCGATCAAAGACGATTCAGGACGTGGCGCTGGCTGCGCATCTTGCCTGGGATCTGCCCGAGGGTGAAAAGCCCGGCCTGGAAGACAGCTACTTTTTTGACCCGACCAACTTCACGTTCCCGTTTGGCACCCACATCTGTGTGGTCGAGGTTGACGCAGAAACCGGAACAACCGAGGTCCAGAAATACGTCGCGGTCGACGACCTGGGCAATGTGATCAATCCAATGATTGTTGACGGACAGGTACATGGTGGGATTGCTCAGGGGCTGGCGCAGGCGCTGTATGAGTACGCTGCCTATGATGAAGGCGGCCAGCTCCTGACCGGTTCTATGATGGACTACTGTGTTCCGAAGTTCGAGCACATTCCGCACATGGATGTCGGTCGAACTGTCACGACAACTCCGGTTAATCCAATGGGGTTGAAAGGTGCCGGCGAGACCGGGACCATAGCATCGACACCGGCGGTGGTTAATGCGATTATCGACGCACTGAGCCCGCTGGGAATCAAACACATGGATATGCCGTTTACGCCGCAGCGCGTGTGGGAAGCTATCCAGGAACGGAAAGGGAGTTAGAGGATGTATCCAGCCGAGTTCGATTATCATCGCCCGGAAAGCGTGTCCGACGCCATCAAGCTACTTCAGGAGAATCCAGAAGCCAAGCTGCTGGCAGGTGGGCATAGCCTCCTTCCGGTAATGAAGCTCCGTCTGGCACAGCCATCGGCGCTGGTTGATATCTCCAGAATCTCCGATCTCAAGGGGGTTCGAGAAGATGGCGACACCATCGTTATTGGCGCCATGACCACATACAGCGAGCTGATGGGCTCCGACGTCATCAAGCAGAAACTGCCATGCCTGATCGACGCTGCCGACAATGTCGGCGACGTTCAGGTCCGGAACATGGGCACGATCGGTGGCGCGTGCGCCCACTGCGACCCGGCATCGGATTTCCCGGCGATCCTTCTGGCCCTGGAGTCCGAGATCAAGAGCGTCGGTCCCAATGGAGAGCGGACGCAGTCTTCGTCCGAATTCTTCATGGACATGTTCACTCCAAAACTGGAGCCGGACGAAGTCGTCACTGAAATCCGGATCCCGAACGTTTCGAACATCGCGAAGGCAACCTACATCAAGTTTGCCCACCCGGCTTCGGGGTACGCGATCGTCGGAATCGGCGCAGTTCGAACCAATGACGGCAACGTTCAACTTTCGGTGACGGGTTCGGTGCCGATTGCTGCGCGCCTGAGCGCGGTTGAATCTGAAATCAGCGGCAAGGATCTGAGCGACGACAACATCAAGGCTGCCGCCGAGAAGGCGACAGAAGGCCTCGATTTCGTCGGCGACATTCACGCGTCAGATGAGTATCGCGCACACCTGACCAAGGTCTACGCGCGACGCGCGTTGGAGTCACTCAAGTAACGTTTCCCCGGAGCGAGCGCAGGCATGCAATCGTGGGCGGCACATGTGTGCCGCCCATTAGTTATGTTCACAATGGCCGAACCGGCAGACACGATAGCAGGTATTGCCTCGTACAGGAATGCAGACCGCCGGACCAGGGTTATTTGCTATGATTGGTGGGTGTGCCTGAACAAGGTAGATACCGCGAGAGATTCGCATGAGGGTTGATTATTCACGAGAGGTGGAACGGTTGGAGCTCAACACAGTCGAGCAGGTTCAGGAAGCGATGGAAGCCGAACGCTACGTGAGCGAGCGTAGCCTGGCTACCGCCATTTATCTCGGCCTGAAGCTGCCGAAACCATTGCTGCTCGAGGGTGAAGCAGGCGTCGGCAAGACCGAGGTCGCCAAAGTACTGGCGTCGGTGCTGGATACCGATCTGATCCGGCTTCAGTGCTATGAAGGCCTCGACGTAAGCCACGCGGTCTACGAGTGGAACTACCCTCGGCAGATGCTGGCAATCCGCGTCATGGAAGACCGCGATCTGAGCGACCGGCAGGCTATGGAGCAGATTTTCAGCTCCGAGTACCTGATCGAGCGCCCTTTGCTTCAGGCAGTCCAGCATAAGGGCAAGCCGCCCGTGCTGCTGATCGACGAGATCGACCGGGCCGATGAGGAATTCGAAGCGTTCTTGCTCGAGCTCCTCTCTGACTTCCAGGTCACCATTCCGGAGCTTGGTACGATCAAAGCCGAGCACCCGCCGATCGTTATCATCACATCCAACCGGACGCGTGAGCTGCACGACGCGCTCAAGCGCCGCTGTCTCTACCACTGGATCGACTACCCAGACGTCCAGAAAGAGCTTTCCATCATCACCCAGAAGGTCGAAGGAATCTCGGAGCGCCTGGCGCTGCAGGTTGCGACGTTCATTCACGAACTGCGACGGGAAGATCTCTACAAGCTCCCGGGCGTTGCCGAGACGCTCGACTGGGCCAGCGCCCTGCTCGCGCTCAACAACCAGGAGCTCAACGAGGAGATCGCCGAGGCAACGCTCGGTGCGATTCTCAAGCATCAGGAAGACGTGCAGGAAATCCGGGACAAGAAGCTCGGTGAACTCGTCACCACCGCATCGTCCGGTTCTGCGACTCCGTCCGACAACTAGCAGGAGGACTGATGGCCAGATCCGAACAGTTCGTCAATCGTGCCGTCCGCTTCGGGCGGACGCTCCGTCGGGCCGGGGTCAATGTGACTTCCAGCCAGGTGATGGACTTCGTCCAGTCGGTGGAACATATCGACATCGGCAACCGGGATGTTTTCCGGGAAGCCGGTCGGGCGTGTTTCGTAACGACAAAGGAGGAGTTGCCAGTCTTCGATCGTATATTCGAGTCCTTCTGGCGAAAGAAGGCCGAATACACTGATGATCCGATGGCTGATATCGGTGATGATGCCCAACCTGGCATGGACGGCGACTCCGATCTCGACGCGGAGGGCGAAGAGGGCGAGGAAACCTCTCAGGAAGAGGGCACCCAGCGCACCAAGTCTCGCACCGAGATGGTCGAATCGCAGGAACTCGATAGCGAGGGCGAAGAGGAAGA
>SLMJ01000008.1 GCA_007133615.1 Thermomicrobiaceae bacterium
CCGGTTTCATGAAGGGAACGAGGAGCCGGAAATGGATCCGGTTTCCATCCCGGAGCAGCTCACGGCGGCGCTGGAGTTCCTTAATCAGGGCGGAATCGGCCAGCGACTGGAGGTCAACAGCTTGTCGCGCATCGATCCGCTCGAAGAACTCCGGGCGCCAGGTGTTCCACCATTGGTCGATAAGTTGCGTCTCGAGATCGTTCTGCTCGGCTTCCCGGGCGTTCCGGATCAGCTTTCGTGTCGATGGAAGCAAATGCAACAGCACGCGCAGTAGCCACCATGGAGGTGATGGTCCTTCCTTTCCCCCGGGTGGGACCATTCGCAGGTATGCATATCCCGCGATCGCGCGAGCCTCAACGCGGTCGAGAAGGATCCCGAACTCGGTGAGACCGGCAGACATTGACGAAGCGATCTCTGAGAGATAGAAGGAACGGCTAATCGGAGAGATCGGCCGTGGAAAGTGCTCCAGATCACGCATCCAGAATCCCTCGGGAATCTCGATCTCCGGCTCGACAGGCTCAACGTCGCCGAGCGTTGTAATCGGTCGTGCCTGAAGCAAGTAGAGTGAATCACCGGCAATTGCCCACTCGATGTCCTGCGGGGTCTTTAAATGCGACTCCACCAGCCGTGCCAGGCCAGCGATCTGCCGAACTTGATCCGCTGTCAGGACGCTGCCGGGTGTGCTAACTGGTTCGGCAATATCGTTCCGAACGATCCATTCGTCGGGGGTTACTTCACCGGAGACGAGCCGTTCCCCGAGGCCATGGATCGCGCTGACCATGGTCTCGTCTCGTTTTCTGGTTATTGGATTGGCGGTAAACGCGACGCCGGCGCAATCTGCGTCGATCAATGGCTGGATCAGGACGGCCACCGCCGGTACGCCTTCCTCGCCGCGTCGTGCACGGTAGGTAAGCACCCGGTCATTGAACGCGGACATCCAGCACTGAACGACTGCCTGCTCGATCGCTTCAAGCCCGACAACGTTAAGCACCGTGTCATATTGACCAGCGTAGGATGCGTCTGGGAGGTCTTCGTCGCTGGCAGATGATCGCACAGCGAGCGGGCAATCCATTAATTGCGCTGCGATCACGCCGATCTCGGTCTTGAGATCGGATGGGATGGTCAGCGAATCATAGCTCAGAGGTCGGCGATGATCGAGTCCCGGATTGGCTTCACAGAATCGATGGAAGGCATTCACCCGCAGGACGAATCCGTCTGGTACGGGTAGTCCGGTTCCGGTCAGATTCGCCAGGTTCGCCGCCTTGGATCCGATTCCAGACGCACCCGCTCCGGCCGCTTCGTGCAGGCGCAGCGTGTACCGCCGCTGGATGGAATCCGTTGCTGAAGATACCTCAGTCGACATCGTGCGTATCCTCTCGTCCCACCGTGATCGGGCGGGGTGCTGATGGGTCACGGAGAGCATCCAGCATGAGCTGAATCGTCCAGGCGATGACCGGACCACTTTGCTCGCCACTCAGGCCAAATTCCTCTCGCATTACCAGCCAGGTGCGCGAACTGAACAGGTAGCGAATGAGCGAACTCACCGCGGCTGCATGATCCGGGTCGAGTTCAGCCGTCAACGGAGCGAGGGCTTGCTTTGTTGCCTCGGTTCTGCGCTTCTGGCTGTCGGAGATCTGGCCCGCTTCCCAGGTGACGAGCACAAGTGCCTTCATCAGCTCTGCATCCCGATCAAATGCGAGCGCATTGGTGATGATGGCGTCTGGCAACGCATCGAGCGTTTCTATGGACTGCATCTGCCCGCGTTCAATACCCCGCTCGGTAAGCCATTCGGCCAGCTCATCGATCAACGCTTGCCGATTCGAGAAATGACGGTAGACCGTACGGTGGGCGATCCCGGCTCGATCAGCGACCTGCTGAATCGAGACGTCCCGGAGACCGTCTTCAACGGCCATCCGGGCGAACGTCTCGAGAATCAGTTCCCGAGTCGCGTGCCAGTCCTGTCGCCGAGGGGTCTCAACTGTGTCCACACGTACCCCACTTTCAGAATGCTCGTTCGCTGGCTGATATGTCATAGAATATGACATTTCTGGAGAATGTCAAGAGGTTGTCGGAGGGATCGGGGCAACGAGCCAGGTCGTACCTACCAGGAGTGAGGGAGAGCAAATGGTGCGACGAGGCGGCGGCGCTCTGTGAGAGGAGAAGAACGACAGGACGGAGGGCTGCACAACCCATCCATCCTGTCATTGATTAGTGACTGCGTTACTCGAGCGACTCGATGAAGGCGACCAGTCCGGCGATTTCGTCTTCGCTCAGGTTGTCGAACGCCGGCATGACGTCAGGGTACCCTTCGCGGGTGGTCTCACGCGGATCTGTGATCGCCATCACCAGGTAGTCACCGTCGGCCGTATACGTTTCGCCATCTTCCATCGTTACTTCGCTGCCGAAGAGGCCAGCCAGAGTTGGCCCGACACCGTCGGAGCCGTCGATGGTGTGGCACCCGGAACACTGCTGTGCGTAGATGGCTTCGCCGACATCCACGGGATCTCCGTTGTCCGCGACGCCGACGTCATCGGTGACTTCACGCGGGCTGTCGTCGCCGAACGGCATGGTCCCGGCGTATCCAATCGCCAGCACGGCGAAGAACACGAGCAAGAGCGCGCCAACTGTCGTACGTGACATCGTTCCTCCTCCGTCACCAGACTCGAACCCCTGGCGACGTGAACTCCGCCGGGAGATACAGAAGAATTACCGGTAGATAGGCAATGATGATCAGAATAACCGCAACGAGTGTCCACAGCCCGATACGATCGAAGATCTTCCAGGACTTGCGGTGATCGTGGATTGGTGGATCCGGCATGTGAACATCGAGTGCTGCACGTTCTTCCGCGGTTTCGGCACGTTTGTTCAGAAGTGTACCGATCATGACGATGAAGAAGAGCAGTCCGCTGATCGTCATCACCACGCCGCCGATGGCAGTGAGCCAGTTGGCAATCTCCCAGCCCGGCAGACTGTACGGCGCCTCACCAAGCATGGTTCGTCGCGGCTGTGCGTCGAGCCCTCCGGACATCTGCCCACGGGAGAAGATCAGCACGCCGATCGCCCAGAGCCATGCCTGCCAGAGCGCCATCTTCGGCGAGAAGAGTGGTTTCTGCGTCAGATACGGAACAAACCAGTAGCAGATTCCGAGCACCGAGAGCGCCACGGCTGTCCCGACGGTCAGATGGAAGTGGCCCGGGATGAACGCGGTGTTGTGGACAACCAGGTTCACCGTCAGGCTGGCGTTTACCAGCCCTGTCACACCACCAAGTGTGAAAACGAGCATTGCCAGCAACTGGGCAACGATCGCCGGGTTGTTCCACGGCAGCGCCATGATCCACCCGAACAGGCCTTTTCCACCGGCTCTGCGGCCGCCGTGCTCCAGAGCCGCCATGATCGTGAAGGCGGTGATCAGGCTCGGGTAGAAGATCACGAAAGTAAGCATGAGGTGGAAGCCCTTCATGCCTTCGTGAACTCCCGGATCGGTGTACTGGTGGTGCAGCCCCGTCGGAATCGAAAAGAGCAGAAACAGAATGAAGACAAACCGTGTCAGGCCATCGCTGTAGAGACGCCCACCGACCTGTTTCGGGATGAACATGTACCAGGAGATATAGACCGGCAGCAGCCAGAAGTAGACGATGGCGTGGCCGGTGAGCCAGAACAGTGTCCGGCCAAGCTGCGGGTCCGTGTGCTCCCAGAGGCCAAGTGACCACGGCAGCAGCATCCCGACGACCAGGACCGCCACACCAAGTGAAGCCAGTCCCCACATGATGTAGGTCGTGATGGAGGTAAAGCCCATCAGCGGAATGGCCGCGCCGGGATTATCCCTGCGCCATGACCGGTAAGTCAGAACGATGTTGAGCAGTGTGAGCCAGGTCGAGACGACCAGCAGAACTGCTGCAAGATAGAAGATCGAACTGGCCTGCATTGGTGCGTAGAACGTGAAGAG
>SLMJ01000186.1 GCA_007133615.1 Thermomicrobiaceae bacterium
CGCGTCAAAGGGCTCTTCATGGCCGGGCAGGTGTGCGGGACCTCTGGTTATGAAGAAGCAGCGGGACAGGGTCTCGTGGCCGGAATCAACGCTGCAGCCCATGCCTCGAACGGCGAACCGCTTATTCTCCGGCGAGATCAATCCTATATCGGTGTGATGATCGATGACCTGACCACACAGGACTTCATCGAGCCATACCGGATGCTCACCTCGCGTGCCGAATATCGACTTCTCCTTCGTTCCGACAATGCCGAGGCACGCCTGACAGAGGTTGGACACCGATATGGTCTGATCAGCGCCGAACGACGCGATGAGATCAGCAGCGAGATCGAGACGATTCAGCACCGGATGAACGCACTGAACCGGCATCATCTCTCGCCGAACAAGCGAACGCAGGAGATGCTTGAGTCGGTCGATCTGCCGCACGTCTCGCGCAGCGTCACCGGACTGGACTATCTGAGACGGACCGATGTCAGCTACGACCGGCTGGCTCGAGCGTTCAATGAAAGCGGCATCGAAATCGATGGCATTTCAGACTGGACGCTGCCCCGCTATCTGGCCGAGCGGACGGAGATTGAAGCCCGCTACGCCTCATACATTGAAAAAGAGATGGCGATGGTGGACCGCGCCCGGAAGCTCGAAGACCGGAGAATTCCCGAGGACACGGACTTCCAGTCGCTTCCGAGCCTCCGCAACGAAGCCAGGGACAAACTTGATCGCCTCCGCCCGGCTACACTGGGACAGGCCAGCCGGATTGCTGGCGTGACGCCGGGAGACGTCGCGGTCCTGATGGTGTATCTTGAGCGTAACGGTCAGGATGCTGCAGCGGAGCACTCCGGGCAAGCAGCACATTCGGATTGAACTGGGCATTGTCGGCAATTGCATGAAAATACTCATATTGTCGGATATTCACGCGAATCTGGTTGCGCTGGAATCAGTGCTCAAGGCCACCAGCGACATCGAATTCGATGACATCTGGTCCCTCGGTGACATTGTCGGCTATGGACCTCGACCATGTGAATCCGTCGATCTTGTCCGGGATATCGCCCCGAACGTCAGCATCATCGGCAATCACGACTGGGCGGCAATCGGCCGGCTGAATCTCGACGATTTCAATCCCGTTGCCAAATTCGCCAGCTACTGGACCACGATGAAGCTCGGGGTGGATCACCTCGAGTACCTTGAATCCCTGCCGAACCGGATGATCGAAGACGACTGGACGATTGTCCACGGCAGCCCGCAGCATCCGGTCTGGGAGTATGTCTACAACGCGCGAATCGCCCTCACGAACTTCGGTTTCTACGACACCCGGATCTGTTTTATCGGGCATACCCACATTCAGCTATACATCACAGAAGAATCGGCACAGGACAACATCCAGCCGAAACAGCCCAGAGACAACGAGGTCATTGATGTCAGTTCCGAACGCATCATGATCAACCCGGGTTCAGTCGGCCAACCGCGGGACGGTGACCCCAGAGCCGGGTGCGCCATCTTTGATACCGACGCCATGACGGTTACGTTCCGCCGAATCTCCTACGATATCAAGCAAACACAACAGCAGATGAAGGACGAAGGGTTGCCGGACTCCCTGGCTATGCGCCTGTCCATGGGTGTCTAGGTCACCAGCGTTTGCGACCGTATGCAGGCAAGGGGCATACTAGGCCTCGCATGCGCATGGCATGCTTGCACATCACCACCATGGTGTCCTGACCGACACCACAGGGAGGCTTTCATCGTGTATCGACGAATTCTGGTGCCCGTTCATGGCGGTGCACTGGATGAGTATGCAATCAATCTCGCAGCATCGGTGTGCGAAGAAAATGGCCGCACCGATCTTACGCTCGTCTATGTGGTCGAAGTGCCGCAGCGATTGGCGCTTGACGCCGAACTGCCCTGCGACATCGAGACCGGCGAATCCGTACTCCAGGATGCCAGGCAGTACGCGGAATCGCTGAAGACCGTGAAATGGCGGAAGATCGCAACGGAATTGCTCCAGGCCAGAATGGCGTCGTCCGCAATCGTCGATGAATCAATCGAGCGAGGCGCTGACGCGATCGTCATTGCCACAGCAAATCGACGAAGACGCGGGACCCTGACCCAGGGCGATACAGTTCCATTCATTCTGGACAATGCTCCCTGCAATGTCCTGGTGATCCGCCCATCCACACTGGAAGGTGCGCTGTAGCATGCGGATACTGGTACTTGGTTGCGGCCGCCTCGGAGCGAGAATCGCCATGGATTCCGTGGCTGAAGGGCATCACGTCGCCATCATCGACAACGATCCGCGCGCGTTTACCCGATTGCCGTCCGACCTGGACGCGGTCATCGTACTGGGAACCGGCATCGACGAAGATGTGCAACGCTCTGCAGGGATCGAGTCGGTGGATACCTTCATCGCAGTGACCGACGACGACAACACGAATATTATGGCTGCGCAGATCGCGAAGAAGGTCTACAACGTCGAGAACGTTCTACTCCGGGTTTATGATCCGGCGCGAGCCGAAACCTACAGTGAGCTCGGACTCTCGGTGATATGTCCCACCCGGCTGGTGGCAGACGTGATAGAGCGAGAGTTGCCGGAATTCAATCTTTCGTCGTCATTGACCGGTCTCGACGAATAGCGGAAACGAAGGCATTACCAGATTATGTACATCATTGTTGCGGGTGGCGGGAAAGTCGGCTTCTATCTCACCAAGACATTGATCAACGAGGGCTATGAGGTCCTTTTGATCGAGAAGAACCCAACGAAGTGCGACATCTACATGGAGCAGTTCGGCGCGGCAATCATGCAGGGTGACGCGGCCGAAGCTCAGCGGCTCCAGGAGGCAGGAGCAGCCAGAGCGGACGTCGTCATCGCCGTAACCGGTGACGACGAAGATAATCTGGTCATCTGCCAGGTTGCCAAGGAGCGCTTCTCGGTCAAGCGAACGATCGCCCGGGTCAACAACCCGAAGAACGAAGAGCTCTTCCGGATGCTGGGGATCGACGCGACCGTCAGCAACACCAATGTCATCATGAACATGATCGAGCAACAGATCCCGGACCTGCCATTCGTTCACTTGCTTGCGCTCAAGCACGAAGAACTGGCGATCGTGGAGGTCAAGGTCTCGGCCAACTCAGAAGTCATCAATCAGGAGATTCAGAACATCCGCTTCCCGAGAGATGTGATCATTACTGCAATGCTCCGCGGCGGAGAGCTGATCATTCCGAGCGGACAGACGATCATCCAGCCGGGGGACGAGCTGATCGTCGTCACTCGCCGTGCACAGGAAGAGCAGCTGAGGCACCTGTTGACCGAAACCCCTGCATAGTGGGTCCGTGCCATCGCCATCGACGCGAGGTACGACGAGAAGTCCTGGTGTCACGCCTCATACCACTTCTTGTTATCCCGACCGGAGTGAGGCGTTCCAGCGGACACCTGTTACGAAGCCAGGGGCATGAACGCCGAACGTAGCGGAGGGATCTCCAATGCCGATCCGGATTCCCTTTCTGGGCGCGGATTCCTCCGTTCCGCGCGACGGCCAACGGGCTTCCTCCACAGCGCAAGCAACCACCGTCGCGCTCCAGTCGGAATGACAAAAAGGGACGCGACCACTAATCGGCGATCTTCGCAGTGCAAGCAACCGCCGTCGCGCTCCAGTCGGAATGACAAAAAGGGACGCGACCACTAATCGGCGACCTTCGCAGTGCAAGCAACCACCGTCCCGCTCCAGTGGGAAGGACCAACAGGGGGCGCAACGAGACGCCCTGGTGTCGAAATCCCCCAGGAACGACCGTTTTTGTGCGCTATGAGTCATGCGGAAATTAGCGTACGTACACTCTTGTAGGTTCGAAGGCACAGAACGCCCCTTGCCCGTCTGGACAAGGGGCGCGGCGTTTTTCGAAGGAGTGCTCCGGGTCGTAATCTACGGATAAATTCCGC
>SLMJ01000144.1 GCA_007133615.1 Thermomicrobiaceae bacterium
CGCCCGCTCTGGTGCAACGCTTCGATGCGTTCGGGAGGCAAATCGAACTCAGTGGTGCCAACACCAAGCGTCGGGATCTGGATCGTCCGGGCGTAGTCGCCGGAATCCAGGTAGCGACGATCGTGCGCTTCCATCATCGTGCGGGCGAGACTCTCAACGTAGTCGACAAGCTGCCCGAATCTGGTGCGAGCGAGTACCGGCACCGGAAGCTGCTGGACGACTGAATCGCCTGGCTGGTCGTCCACCAGTCGCAGTCCGAGCACCGGCACGCCGGAATAACCCGGGCGATCGAACACCCAGAGTGGGAAGTTGGACAGCATTCCTCCGTCGACCAGCAGGTTTTCCGAGTCATCGCTGGTGTTCTTGAGGCGCACTGGTTCATAGACTACCGGGATTCCGGAGCTCATCCGCAACGCGTGGGCGATCTCCATCTCAACCGGTTCGATGCCGAAAAGCCGCGCATCTCTCGGGAACAGGAGCAATCTCCGCGCGGTGACATCTGAGACCACGACCTTGAGTGGCTCGTACCCGTCCACCCGGTGAAGGTCCCCGAAGGTCCGGATGCCCTTGACGGACATCAACTCCAACAGGCGCTCACGAACCCGCTCACCGGGATGTAAGCCCATTCGCCAGAAGATAGCCAGCGGCTTCCCGACCAGCGGTAGCGTGCTATACCAGCGGGAGTCGAGCAGTGCTGGAAAGTCCTCATTTTCGATGACGTGGCGCAACTCAGCCGGCGAGTACCCGGCGGCAACCAGTCCAGCCACGATCGCCCCGCCAGATGCTCCGGCGATCCGGCGCACGCTGAAGCCACGGTCTGTTAACTCGGCGAGCGCGCCAACGAGCCCGATCGCCTTGATTCCCCCACCCTGGAGCACGATATCAACAGGTCCTGGAGATGCGGCAACCACAGGCATGACGGACTCCCTTCAGCAGATTCGGGTTGTTAAAGACAAAACCCTCCCCCAAGGTCGGGAGAGGGTGTCAGCATTCTGGTTGGGTCAACCTCTACTCATCACGCTCATCAGTAATCGTCAACGACGGCCGGTAACCGATTGCCGGATGAACCCGGCGCTTCTGCATCAGCACCCCATGCCGGTTGCGGCCATAGTAATCACGGAGATCGCCGGCAGTGAGATAACCATGCTGGCGATAGAGTTCCTGAGCAGCGAAGTTCTTGTCTTCCACCATCAGCGTCATGTTGTCGTGATCAAGAAGGTGCTCGATTGTGTTGAGCAATGCGGATCCGAGACCACGCCGCCGGTACGCCGGGTCAACGCAGATGTTGAGGACCCTCGCCTGCTGCTTCTGGATGTCCCCGATCACGCAGCCGACGATTTCCTCGCCCCGTTTTGCAACCAGCACCTTCGCCCATGGCCAGAGCTGAAAAACGGAAAGGGTGACCAGGCCAAACGCCTGCCCGGGCTGAAAACAGCGTCGTTGCAGGTTCCGCAGCGCCATCAGATCACCCGGACCCGATGGGGTAATAACAATCTGGCCTTCGAGGTGTGTCCGCTGCACATTCGGCAGAGCCGTTCGCGTCTGTCGATTGAGCGTCGCCACTGAGGAATTAACCTCCGATAGTACCGATACTTGATGCAGATCATTCGTGCCTGCGTCCCGACATTATACCCGGAATTCAATCGTCCAGGGCATGAGCTCCGAGTCGCCTCAGCAACACCCGATATCCCGGCTGGTTCTCCGGATGCCACTCGAACACCGCCCGCTCGAAATACTGCACGGTCATCGCGCGGCCAGTTTCCGGATCTTCCTCATCACGCTCATTAGTAAGCGGATAGCCGAAAATCATCAGGCCGCCCTGGTTGACCCAGTAGTCCCAGAATGCTCCGCCAACGTAACACTCCGTCTCCCGGAACCAGCGACCGTTTGTCGTCACGTCAACTACCTTTCGATACGGCAGCACGAAATCGCCCTGCAACGTTCCCGGGCATGCGGTCCAGTCGACCTCCTGGTGACCGATGACCCCGGCACGGGTGCGCTTCGGGCTCGATCCCACCCACTCCTCGACGACCTCCTGCAGGGCGGCCATCTGGGACTCAGTCGCCCGCTGATCGCCACCGAGCATCACGAACACAGCGAGATGCGTGCGGTTCTCCGGCCAGGAGCCACAATGCCAGAGGACATCCCGCAAATCACGGAGCTGGTAGACCATCCCATCCCGACCAATCGCCAGGTGATACATGATCCCGTCGCCATAGATCGGTGCACCCGCACCCGGATTGCTACGCCAGTCCCGCTGCAGGTGCCAGGTAACGACCCGATTGATCCACTCCCGATCCGGCACTTCTGTCGGGACCGGCCCGCCGTTGTAATGGACCACCAGCCCGGTCTTCTCGCTCAGCGGCACCCGCCAGTCCGGCCCGCCGGACGGATTACGGCGTAGTTCGGACCTTAGGTCGATTGCATTTCTGAACATATCGATTAGCCTCATACCTCTTTTTCAACCGTCCGCAGAAATCGCCCCTCTCCCAGCATTGGGAGAGGGGCCGGGGGTGAGGGCTGCCTCGACCGGTCCGACAGGGGCGTCGGACACTACGTGGTTTACGGACGCACCAGGGGCCGGGGGTGAGGGCCGTCAAACCTCCACTAGCGTCAACTCGATCTCGGAACTTGCATCCGTATCCAGCCGTCCCGGGCTCGGCACAACTTCCCTGATTCCGGCAATACGCACGGTGTATTGCTCATGTTGATCAACATCACGGAA
This sequence comes from Thermomicrobiaceae bacterium, assembly GCA_007133615.1. GTDB lineage: Bacteria > Chloroflexota > Chloroflexia > Thermomicrobiales > Thermomicrobiaceae > SLMJ01. The sequence continues at coordinate 2,726 of SLMJ01000144.1, forward strand.
GGTCGTGACCGTGCCGTTTTCCCAGAGTGACCAGAGCTGATCCGCAATCGACCGGGCGTCTTCGTCTGAAGGAGTTCCGTCACGCCGGACGAGTGTGTCGCGGCACTGGACGGTCAGCCGCCAGCGGCGTCGCCGGACTGGCAGATCGAGCGTTTCGTGCTCCGCCCACATCCCGAGCAACACCGGTGCCCAGTCGGTTACGTCCGTAATCGCAACCTGCAACTGGATGAACCGACTTCGCTCGACATCAGGAATCGATCCGGTCACTTCAACCGAACGATCCTCAGGAGCAAGCTCGTCATTCGCCACGTCGTGCCAGGTCTGACCGGCATCGACGGAGTACCTGACCGCCACCTGGACTGTTCCCTGTCCGGACCGGTCGTCTGGCCAGGCGAAGATCGCTCCGATCTTCCGCCAGACTTTCTCCAGATCACGCTCCCCGCCGTCGAGCAGCGAGCTCGTCAGCGTCATCGAGTCCCGATAGGCTGGTTCCTGATCCCGGTCGAAGAACTGCCACAGCGCGGTCTGGTTGGGATCATTGCCCCGACCACAGAACAGGTCGGCGTTTCCGGCCACACCATAGAGCGCGGCCGGCCAGCCGAACTTTCCCGAATCCAGCAGCCACCAGCCGCGGCCATCCTGAACCCAGAGCTCATCGACGCCATCAAGTTCTCGGGTAACGTGGACCACGAGATACCGTCCGACCGATGCCGCGCCCCTGGATGCCCGTCCACGCAAACCCATCGGTTCGAAGGTGCGATCGGTTGTGTCGTAGCGATGTACTTCCCGCCCCAGCCAGAGCCAGAGCGAACCCATATGGCTGACGACCCAGGTCAGATCGTCCTCGTAGCCGACCTGCGGCAGAGTCGCTTCGGAGACGTAGTCCGCGGAGTGGCTTTCCTCGTCGACACCGTTCATCGTGAAGCGGTACAGCCCCCGTTCGGTGATGAACCAGCAGTCTCCGCGGTGCTCGACGAAGGCCCGCACCGGTGCCTGAACGATTCGTTCCTGCCGGGTGGTCGAGTCGATCTCCTGAAGGCTCACTCGATCGACCTGCCAGTGATCGACGCTCTGGAATGCGATCCGCCCCAGATGCGTGCCGATCCGCCGGGTCATTCGGGAACTCGCTGCACCAAGCGCTTCGTGGTCGTAATCATCTGTTTCGAACGTGTAGGAACTGACGACCGCCTGATCGC
>SLMJ01000058.1 GCA_007133615.1 Thermomicrobiaceae bacterium
AGCGAGTACCCGGCAACACGTCCGTCAAGCGTCTCGACCGCGAGATCGAGCGACGGATCATAGAGCGAACACTGCTCGAGCCGCTCCGCCACCCTCTCGCCGCTTCTGTGACGCATCGGATGCGGTGCGTTCTGGCGCTGGGAGCGATCGACGAGCACGAAACTTTCGGGCGGTTCGCAGACTGTCGGCCGATCGGCTGCATCCAACCAGGCGGTGCGGTCGCGATCACCAGCAAGCAGTCCTGCGTTCCGGGCCAGTTCTGTGAAGACCTGATCCTCGTCACTTACGGGTATCTCGAACCCGTCTATCGCGTGAATCGCGGCATGCTCCATCGAGCGTCCCCACACGAAGGACGGCTCAGGTCGTGACACGCCCGGTACCATTATTGGATCACATTGCCAGGCGTCGTCAGTCCTGCTCGTCAGCAGAGCGCCGGCAACAGGCCCTTCATCGTCGATCCAGAAGATCTTCTCGGCATCGTCAGATTGCCGCGGCATTCGCCATGCCCACTGCAAATCCGCTGCTTCCCAGAGCCCGGCCAGAGGATCAGCTTTCCGAGCGCGTTGCAAGAGCACTGTTGCCAGCCGCAACGCGTCCAGACCGTTTGCTCTGACTTCTCGTATCGGCACGATCGTCCTTTCCTGAACGGAACTAACCTGGATTCATCATGAGATTACAACGTTGAGTGATGCCTGGATGTGAAACAGCCCGCCTCTGGTCAGAACCGTTCGATCAGTCAGGGCCGGCGCTGTGCCGGCCCGATTGGTTCCTGGACGCAGAGGACAGGCACTTGATGTGTGCTTACCGTCGTTGCCCGATCTTCGAATCCCAACCACTTAACAGTAGCCCGGTGTACTTGTCCCGTTCCCATTGAAGCGCGCGATCTCTACGCCATGTTCCACGTTGAACGCACGTCTGAACGGCGTTGCAAGCACCATCTACCCGTTCCCTCAGTGCCACACTGAATCGAAGCTCCAGAACCCGCCGTCGTCCGATTGCCAACTGCATGCCGCAACTCCCGTCCGCTCGAAGAAAAAGTATACCGACCGGTATGTATAGTCGTATGTAACCATACCGGTTGGTATACTGTCAAGAGGCGAGAGGAGAACGATTCGAATGAGTGCAGAAACTGCGGAACAGGAACTGACACCGGCTGGCCAACGGATCCTCGATGCTGCATCGAGGCTGTTCTATGAACACGGGATTCGGGCCGTAGGTGTCGATATGATCGCCCGGGAAGCCGACGTAACCAAGAAGACTATCTATGATCGTTTCGGTTCCAAGGACCAGTTGATCACCCAGTATCTCGAAGCGCGGGACCGGATGTGGCGAGACGTCATTCTCAGCCGCGTCGATCAGGCCGACCTGGGACCATCGGAGAAGATCCTCGCCGTGTTCGAGTCCCTGGATGACTGGTTTCAGCGAGAGATGCAACCGCGTGGTTGCAGCTTCATCAACGCCTACGCAGAACTGGCAGAGAGCGACCATCCCGCCCGGCCGGTTATTGAAGGTGAGAAGCGCTGGTTGCGATCGCTATTCCGGGATCTGGCAAACGAAGCGGAGCTCCCCGATCCAGAAGCGCTGGCGACGCAACTTCACCTGCTTCACGAGGGTGCGTATATTGCCTATTCGATCACCGGTATCGGGGATGCAGCCAGGCAGGCGCGCGCAGCGGCAGAAGTGTTGCTCGCGGCACAGCTGCGGTAAGGAAACGCAACGAGCGGAGACTGGGCAACCAACCAATTGGTGGTCATGCGGTAGAGAGTGATGCCTTCCTGGCTGCTGGGTATAGTCACGCATGAACCGCCCGGTATCCATGCGTAATCGGCACTCCCTGCCCGCATCATCGCAATTCTGGCCTATACTTGCCCCCAGCGGTTATCGTAATAATCGAAGTCCTCAACCGGGATACGTCGTTTGTGGTCGCGTCCTCTCAAACCCAACCACTGACCATCAATCGCGTGAGTGCTCCCGGTCATCAACTCAGACATGCGTGAAGGCAGATGAATCCATATGGAACCGTCCCCCCGATCCGGATCAAACGAAGGCGACCGTGCCAGCACTTCGAAGGACGAGATCCCGCGGCTGTTTCGACATACTGAGATTATCGCGGCGATTCTCCTGTCAATCGCCACCGTCGCTACTGCGTGGTGTGCATACCAATCGTCTCGATGGAATGGAGAACAGTCGACGTTGTTCGCCGAGGCGTCGAGCATTCGCAGCGAATCAGACCGCGAATTCAACCTGGCTATTCAGCTTCAGATTATCGATACAGAAATGTTCTCACTGTGGAAACAGGCGTACCGAGACGGTGACGACGAGCTTATTGAATACTACGAAGCTTCGCTGATGCGCCCCGAACTCCTGCAACATCTCGGCGACTGGGTTCCATCAGTATCAGAGCCAGCCGAAGCGGACGCGGCGCATCCGTTGATAAGCGAAGCGTATCTAGAGGGACTCGTCGCGGATAGCGAACGCCTGCATACCGAAGCGACCGAGAGATCACACGAGGCGAAACAGGCAAATCAGACGAGTGACGACTACGTGCTGGCGACTGTCATCTTCGCGTCAGTCCTGTTCTTTGCTGGAATTGCGAGCAAGTTCTCGTCGTGGCGGGTGCAGGGAGGCCTGGTTGCGCTGGGATTCCTAATGCTCCTCTCCGGCGCAGCGTGGATCGTCAACTTGCCGGTCCAGTAGAACGGCCCGATCTGCGACCAGAATTCCTCGTTAACGTGGTCCGGCGGCGGATAAACCGCCGCCGGTTTTGGACCTGATGTCAACCACTCTGGCCAGCGATTCAGCGATCGTTCTACTTCTTGCCGGCTTCCCACTTCTGCTTGGCCAGTGCCTGCACCTTGAGCGGCAGCGCGAAGAGGTTGATGAAGCCTTTGGCGTCGGCCTGATCATAGACCGCGTCTTCTTCGAATGTCGCGAAATCCTCACTGTACAGCGAGTACGGTGAGCGCCGACCGGTCACAATGCAGTTGCCCTTGTAGAGCTTCATCCGGACTTCGCCGTCCATCGGCTTCTGAGTGACGTCTACGAAGGCGTCCATGGCCTCACGCAGCGGGGTGTACCAGAGCCCGTAATAGACCATTTCGGCGTACTTCTGGGCGACGACGTCCTTGTAGTGCAGTGTCTCCCGGTCGAGCACGATTGCTTCGAGTTCCTTGTGCGCAGTCGAGAGGATCGTTGCGCCCGGCTGCTCGTAGACGCCGTGGCTCTTCATGCCGACGAGCCGGTTTTCGACAAGATCGATGCGGCCGATCCCGTGTTCGCCGCCGATCTTGTTCAGTGTATTGACCAGTTCGACCGGTCCCATCGCCTGACCGTCCACGCTGACCGGTGTGCCCTGTTCAAAGCCAACGACGATGTCCTGCGGCTTGTCCGGTGCATCCAGCGGGTGGTTCGAGTTAACGAACATGTCCTCGTTGGGCTGATTCCACGGATCTTCCAGGGAGTCGCCCTCGTGGCTGATGTGCCAGATATTCTCGTCCCGGGAGTACATGTTGTTCTTGCCCTGGGTAACTGGAATGCCGTGCTTGTCGGCGTACTCCAGCGCGTCTTCCCGGCCGGTGATGTCCCATTCACGCCAGGGCGCAATGACCTTCAGATCCGGCGCAAGCGCCTGATAGGTGAGCTCGAAGCGCACCTGATCGTTGCCCTTACCGGTGCAACCGTGAGCGACGGCATCAGCGCCTTCGAGCCGGGCGATTTCTACCTGATGCGATGCCGTTACCGGGCGGGCGAAACTCGTGCCGAGCAGGTACTTGCGCTCGTAGACCGCGCCTGCCCGCAGCGTCGGAAACGCATATTCGGTCAGTAGCTCATGGGTGAGATCGCGATGATAGAGCTTGGAAGCACCGCTCGCCTTGGCCTTTTCTTCCA
>SLMJ01000172.1 GCA_007133615.1 Thermomicrobiaceae bacterium
CCTCTACAACCCGGAGGTCGCCAAGACGGCGGAAGCGTTCGGTGTCCAGGGCATCAAGGCAGACGGACCGGAAGGTCTGAAGTCGGCCATGGAAGAAGCGATGAAGAGCGATGCGCCGACACTGATCGAGGTCCCGGTCGGCGAAATGCCGGGCATGTGGCACCTCGTTCGCCGCGGCCAGCGACAGTAGAACGAGCACATTTCCACCCCTCTCCCAACATTGGGAGAGGGGCCGGGGGTGAGGGCCGTTAGCGCCGCCGCACCTGGAAGATAATCCCGACTCCGGCAATCCCGATTGTCAGCAATACACTGACAATTGAAACCACCGCACCTTCGCGTAACCAGGGCTGCTGATAGCTGAACTCGACCTCATGATTACCCGCCGGAACATGCACTGCCCGGAACGCGTGATTCGCGCGGAAGATCTCGGTCTCTTCTCCATCAATGCTCGCTGACCAGCCCGGATACCAGGTGTCGGCGACGAACAGGTAGCCATCGTCCGGCATCGAGGCATCGACGACCACGCGCGTGTTGTCATAGCTCTGGATCTCCGCCTGCCCGGAATCATCGCCCGCTTCCGTTACGGGCGCATCCGGATCACTCAACACAACTTCTTCGCCAATGCGTTCCGGATTGTCCACCAGATGAGCCAGAACGTCTTCCTCGTCCAGAATGGTCACGCTGGTGGTCGTCCAGACGCGGGTCAATGCGTTCGGGTTCGCGTAAACAGGCGTCCAGCCATCGTGAGCGAGTTCCAGCCTATCAGCGACGTGCTCCCCGAAACGCTCCTCCAGGTCCTCATCTGTCACCAGGTAGCGGATGTTTAGCAGCCCGGCAATCGGGGACGTGGGATCGCTCTGAGCGACCTCGAGCAGTTCGCAATACTCCAGCGGGCAGAGGGTGATGTAGCCGGACGCGCTGTGCAGATCCCAGACGAACGGCCCGTTTGCCCAGACGGAAGCCGTGCCCACTGGAAGAATCCGGTACGGATCGTCGACTTTCGTCAGTTCCCGCAGCGTTGGTACGAGATCGTCACCTTGCCCATACACCCAGTCCTCTCCGACATATTGATTCGGCGGCATTTCCTCGTTTTGATACGTTGCCGCTTTGTGAGCGGATCCAAGGTCCACCGCAACCAGCGCAATCAGCAATGCGATCGCCGTCCCGCCTGAGAGGTAAAACCCCTGTCGCGACCGGGCGATCGCGAATCCGGCGACCAGCACAACTCCGGCGATGATTGCCCCACTGATTATCCCGACAAACTGCTGTTGTGCTGGTTCGCCAATGGTCGTTACCATGAGAACCGAGGCAAATGCCGCCATCCCCAGCACGAGCGCTGCACCGATTCCAAGCCAGCGGGAAAGCCTGCTCCAGAGCGGGTCTCCAGTCGGTTCCGTGAGCGCCTTGACTCCGAAAGCCGCCAGTAATGCGATGCCAAACTGGGCGAAGGCGATAAACGTGGCCGGCCGGCGCACGCGGTCGAACCCCGGAAGCAGGTCATACGCAATCTGGAACGGCCAGGCGAAGGTGCCGAATGAGAGGAGCATTGCGACGATCGTTCCCGCCAGTATCAGTAGCGTCGTGCGGCGGTCCGACAGCTTAGAGCCGACAATTCCGATGGCAGCGAGCGCCAGCGGGATCAGCCCCATGTAAAGGTTCGTCTCGGCCGGATCGCCAGCTGCCCAGTACTCCCCCGGATCGAACACTGAAAAGAAGTTCGGGATCAGCGCAGTGATCGACCAGTACGGCGCAAAGGACGAATCCGCCGCCTCGCTGAAACCGAAGTCCGCTCGCTCCGAGATCCCGCTCAACTGCCAGCCGGGCAGGAGTTGTATCGCGGCGATGCCCGCTCCCAGCGCCAGCGCAACGCCGGCGACAATTGCAGGTCGCAGCCGTTCGAACCATGGGAGCCCCCATCGCAGCACCGCGAGAACCACCGAGAAACCGATCAGCAGATAGCTGATCTGCAGGATCGTCATGGCGTGCCCGGCCAGCATCATCACACCGGTTGCCAGCGCTGCCAGGCCGGTCCAGACCAGGCTGCCGTGCCGGATCGCCATCGCATACGCCAGCAGAATCCAGGGCAACCAGCTCAGGGTACTGATCGGGCTGAGATGCGGCAGGTGCCAGACGAAGTAGGAGCCGAACGCCCAGGTCAGTCCTGCGACGATTCCGCCGGCATTCGATCCAGTCAGCATCCTGGCAAGCAGGAATGTTCCAACCGCTGCCAGCAGAAAATGGAGCGTCGCCTGCAGCTCCAGCGCCAGATAGGGCAGGAAATCACGCGGCACCAGCAAGTGCATCAAGAGGTTGGGTGGGTAGAACAACGCCGACAGCGGATCGGCAATAACCGGATAGCCGCCCATGATGTTCGGCGACCACCATAGCGAATCGTCGTCGCCGAGCGTCCGGCTGATGAACCCCTGAAACATGTAATGCTGATCGATCAGATCCCAGGGAATGAAATGGCTACGCCGGACGAGGATCGACCAGAAGAAGAGGAGCCAGAAGGCGCCAAAGCCAAGGATGATGGCCAGAACCGGCGTCCATGGCCAGTTTCTGAGGCGTCGACCAGACTGTCTGCGTGTGCTCTCGGTAAACAAGCATCCCCGCCCGGTTGTTCAAAACGTCGATCGTTCAGGTGACGGGGATTGTGCCATGCTCGTCCCGGATAAGGTCACGCGTTACTCCAGGTGATCGGCCAGTAAACCTGACTACGGCTGGCAATCAGAGGGGGCGGTGGCTGAGAGAATCGCAAAGACTCAACTCTGACCTGGTGGTCTAGGGGTTCTTGACGAGACTGGTAAATCTTGCGGCGAGCCAGGGCTTTCGGCCCCAGGCCAACACCTTTCCGGTGAGGAGCGGGGCGATCTGCGAGCCACGTCCGTAGCCGAGCAACAGGAACCCAGGCGCCTCCGCGGAAATACGACAGTCCGCTACTCCGCCGGGTTCGACGTGCGAGACGTTCAACGCTCCATCCGCGAAGTGCAGCCGAAACGTCACGCCATCCCGGATGCGGACCTCGTAGGTCGCGGTTAATCCGGCGGCCTGCTCGGCGTCGACCATCCGGGGCATCAGCGGAGTGACCGCGTACAGTATCAAACGGGCGTCCGCGGGGTCGATCTCATACTCCTCGCGGGTAACCTGCGCCAGGTCCCAACCATGCAACAGCATCTCGGACGCCATCATCACCATCGCCTGAGCCGGGGTGAATTTCGAACCGTGATAGAACGTCACCTGGTAGTCGTCCGGCATCTCCCGGAAACGTTCTCTCAGCCGCCGAACGGCTTCGGAGAACTGGTGCCGGGCTCGTTCGATGTCGCGGTCCGGGCGCTGAGCGAGTAGCTCGGCGTTTACGCTAGCAATATGCTGGATATCTGTGAACGGGCTCGATGTGCCTTCGAGGAGCTCTTCGGAGTGCTCGATAGTCTGCGTCAGATGGACAGCAAGGTCGCCAACGGTCCACTCAAGATGCGGGAAAGGTGTTCCCGGATCAACCCCGCGCTCCACCAGGGCGCTGAGCATGCCATTCAGCCGGCTCCCTGTCCGTTCGAGCAGATCATTCGCCTGATCACGCGGAACGAGATATTCTATCTTGCGTCTCCTCATCTTGCAGACAGGTTTCCCATCGCGCACGTGTATCCAGTGGGACCCTGAGAGACGTCATCCGGCCTGTTTTGCGCGAAGAGCATGAACTCAATAGCAACGCCCTGCGCACCTGGCGCCGGGACACAATGTGACGACCGGCTACGGCTCCTCGGCCATCCAGTTCTTGCGCCACTTCTTGAATGCCTTGAAGCCTTTGCCGGCAGCCCGGCCGGCGGACTGGATGCCGTGGTTCGCCATGTCGCCGGCGGCCTTTGCACTGTCCGTGGTGTAACGCTGGGTAATCGTGCTGATGGTATGGAAATCTGTCTCGACCTGCTGCCGGGTCAGACCAGCGTTTTGAAGGTGACGCTCGGCCTTCTCCGGTTGCATCTCGTTCAGAGCAAAGCGGACCGCCCCGATGGTGATCATGACGTTGTTGACCTGACGGAGAAGCGGAACCCAGCGGGCGACCTTGTAGAACCCGCCAACACCGAGCACATCCATCAACGGCGAACGCTTCGGCGCGCCCATCCAGCCTTCCTGGACAAGCGATGCCGAGAGCTGGCCGTAGTTGCCCAGCCGGCTGGATATGTCGCTGATTGCTTCTCGAACGTTCGGTTCGCTGGTGTCAGTCATAAATCCGTTTTCAATGCGCGAGCCAGTGATTTGCCATCACGCGACGCCGTGCTTGGAGAGATACTGCTGATGGTACTCTTCGGCGCGGTAGAACACCGGGGCTGGCTCGACATCGGTGTGGACGTCGCGCCGCTCGGTGTCCGCTTTTACCTGCTTTGCCTGCTCGGCGACTTGGGCCTGCTCGTCGTCATGCGTGAAGATGACCGAGCGGTACTGCGTCTTCTCCCGAAACGACGGACTATGCAGGCTCCAGAAGTGGTCGAGCAGTTTACGGAAATCGATTATGTCTGGATCATACTCGATCTGCACAACCTCGGTGTGACCCGTGGTCCCGGAACAGACATCCGGATAGCTCGGGTTTTCGGTGTGCCCGCCAGCATAGCCAACGACCACGTCTTCAACTCCGTCGAGTTTACGGAACGAGGCCTCGACACCCCAGAAGCAGCCGGCGCCGAATGTTGCGAGTTTCGTCATTGCACGATTCCTGTTCTAACAGGAGGGGACAAGCCCCTCCCCTACCGGTCGTCGTTCGGGTCGAGTTCCATTGCAACCGAGTTCATGCAATACCGCATGCCGGTCGGGTTCGGTCCATCGTCGAACAGGTGCCCGAGGTGGCCTTCGCAGGTGGCGCACTTGACCTCGACTCGCACCATTCCGAACGAGCGATCCTCTTCGAAAATGAGCCGATCCTTGTCGATCGGGTCCCAGAAGCTGGGCCAGCCGGACTTCGAATCGTACTTCGTGTCAGACGAAAAGAGCTCGGTGCCGCAACCGGCACAACGATAGGTGCCGTCCCGCTTTTCGTTCACATACATGTTCGCGAACGGTGGCTCGGTACCTCCCTGCCGCAGGATCTTGTACTGCTCCGGAGTAAGTCGCTCTTTCCATTCCTGCTCGTTGAGTTGGATTTTTTCGCTCATTGCTACCTCCTGAGGGGCGATTACTGCACCGTCAACCGACGATAAACCTCAGACAACCTCGTCGCCAGAGCCGGGGTGTCTTCGATCACCATGTAGTGCCCCAGCCCGAACATGTACGGCATATAGTCGCGTGCCTCGCCATCGATCGTCAACGCGAATGTGTTTACGCCGGATTGGCGGGCCTCGATCAATGCCTTGCGAGTGTCTTCCACGCCGTAACGTCCGCCGTAGCCATCGAAATCGTTGGGGCGACCGTCCGAGAGCAGCATCAGAATTCGGACCCGGGCGGACTGCATCGTCAGATTGTGAACTGCGTGGCGGATTGCCGGCCCCATCCGCGTATACGCACCGGGACCAAGGCCGTTCATGCGACCCTTCACGGTCTCGCCATAGCTCTCGTCAAACTCTTTAACAATCGAGAACTCGGATTGCTTCCGCGTACTGCCGGTGAATCCGTACACCGCGTGCCGATCGTCCAGCACGGTCAGCGCCTCGCAAAGGAAGACCACGCCACGCCGAATCACCTCGATAACCTGATCGTTGCGGGGGTCGTCATCGATCCAGGCGCCTGTCGAGCCGCTGAGGTCGATCAGGCAGGCCAGCGCAATATTGCGTTCCTTCTCGTCCACCTTGCTATAGAGCTTCTCCGATGGCGAAAGACCTGCCATCTGGTCTGCCTGCGAATCGACATACGCGCCGAGGTCGAGTTCATCGCCATCAAGCTGGCGAGTCAGCCGCATCCGCTCCGGCCGAAGCGCTTCGAACTGCTGCTTGAGGTGACGGATCAGCGCGGTATGTTGCCGGAGAATCTGATCGACCTTATCGGTGCTGCCCGATTTCGGACGCCGCGTACGCAACGCGTTCCACTCCGGAAGATACATCTCCCGAAGATAGTCCCACTCGTGATAGAGATGAGCCCCCTTCTTCTCTTCCTCAGTCAGCGGAACCGTATGGAACGTTCGGGCCGGTTCACGGTCAGCCAGGCTGATCTGCATTGACTGCCGACCCCCGGTCGGACTCTTCCGGTTGCGCCGCTGCATCGGCATCGGCTCGTTGGAATCGACCAGTAGCGGTTCACTGCGCGGTGGTGGACGCCGCCTGCTGCCGCTCGCCGGCTTATCGTCCGTCTTGATGTCTTCGATAGTGATCTCGGGCGGCTTCAGAAGGTCTGGACGAATTCGTCCCCGGAAGTGAACAGCCTGCGGCAGGGTTGACTCATCGATCTTGCCGTTTCCGGCACTGAATTCGAACGCCAGCTTCAGACACTGTCCCGGCTCATCAATGCGCAGCATGTCACCGGTGGCCAGGAGCATATCCCGCAACTCGCCATTCTTCTGCGGAAACTCTTCGGCTACCCGGCGGATCTCATCTGTCTCTGGCTGGTGATCAATCGGCAGCCGAAGCAACGACTGAATCAACGGCTCGAGATTCCCAGTGCGATGACCATTCTGCGATCGGCGAGCCAGCGCATCCCGGCGCATCAACTCGATGTTCGGCGCAAGTCCGGGCCACAGGTTGACCAGGGTGCGGTCGACCCACTCGCCGGAGAGGATCTCGTAGTAGAGGAATTGTTCCCGGTCTTCGTTCGGATCCGGTACGCGTTCCAGGTCCAGCGTCCCGCTGGCGAGCTGCATGACCTTCCAGGCAGACGTCACCCGATAGAACAGCCGTGCCTGCTTCTTGTCGTCGAACATGTCCACTTCCGGGGGCACGAAGATGGTGCGCCCGTCGGTATAAGCGCCCTGCCTTGCCAGCGTGTTGGACATGACTTTGAGGCGACTATCGGAGATTGCCTTCACATACAGCGCCAGCGTGCTCTCGACATCAGCAAACGCGAGGCTTGTGACAGGTTGTTCCGGTTCTGCCGGTTTCTTTGGCCGAGTCGGATTGAGTTTGCGAAACCAGTCTCGAATCATTGTCTATTCCGCGAATATTGTCGTGACCACATCGGAAACGGCTTCCTGAACGGTTGCATCGTCGGTAATCGGTGCCGCGATTGCCAGCTCACAGGCCCGGCGCGGGCTGATGCCGGAACGGATCAATTTTGCGGCATAGACGAGCAACCTGGTACTGGCCGGCTCATCCAGTCCGGAATCACTCAGATTCCGGATCATCTCACCCAGCCGAACCAGCAACTGCGCGGTTTCTCGATCAACACCACTCTCGTGGCAGATGATTTCGAGTTCTTCATCCGGCGGCGGGAAATCGAAGTCAATCGCCACGAACCGCTGGCGGGTGCTCGGCTTCAGGTTCTTCATGAGACTCTGGTAGCCAGGGTTGTAGGAGATGATGAGCTGAAACTCCGGTGGTGCCGCCAGAACTTCGCCCGTCTTCTCCAGCCGAAGCCGGCGTCGATCGTCGGTCAGCGGGTGAATGACGACGGTCGTGTCCTTTCGGGCTTCGACGATCTCGTCCAGATAGCAAATCGCCCCGGTGCGGACCGCATACGTTAGCGGGCCATCCATCCAGACGGTTTCGTTGTCCTTGATCAGGAACCGGCCAAGCAAGTCGCTGGCCGTGAGATCATCGTGACAGGCGACCGTAATCAATGGTCGTCCCAGGCGATGAGCCATTGCCCGGACGAACCGGGTCTTACCCACGCCGGTGGGCCCTTTGAGCATGACAGGAAGCTGTTCACGATAGGCGGTGTCGAAGATTGTTACTTCATCACCGATTGGAAGGTAATACGGCTCTTCTTCTACCTCGGCAAGCTGGGCATCTGACCACTGCTCGAGATGCTCGATCGACATGCCTCTACACTCTCCCGATACATGAGCATCGCGGCGCAACGCCACGACACTCGTCTATAGATTCGGATTCGCCTTCCCACACATTCAATCCTACCGCGTTCTCGCCGTTCCGGTCAGTCAACTGGGGTAACTGAAGAAATGTGCACGCGAATTGCGATGTTAAGAGGCAAAGACACCGCTCGCACCGCACAGAGCACAGAAAGGAACGAAGGATGACCGCACTTCAGGAAATGAAATGCACCGCTTGCCGTCGAGACGCGCCAACCGTGACCGATGAGGAAATCGCGGAGTTTCACCCGCAGATCCCGGACTGGGAACTCAAGGAGGTTGACGGAGAGAAACGGCTCGAGCGGGCGTTCAAGTTCAAGAACTTCCGCCAGGCGCTGGCGTTTACCAACAAGGTCGGAGAGGCAGCCGAAGAGGAAGGCCATCATCCGGCACTGCTGACCGAGTGGGGCAAGGTCACCGTAACCTGGTGGACACACAAGATCGGCGGCCTGCACCAGAACGACTTCATAATGGCCGCCCAGACGGATGATCTCTACAGCAACAGCGAGAACTCATAGTCCTCGATCAAAGCATCGACGATCCTCCCTCTCCCAGCATTGGGAGAGGGACCGAGGGTGAGGGAAGTTCCGATGTTCTGAGCCTGCAAAACTTCCTCAACAATCCTTCCGGTCTGTCGAACCGAATCATCTGCCTCTTCATCAATCGGAGACATCGCAAACCAGACCCCGAGCGCGCAAACACTAAGCCCGACCAGAATCATCCCGACGATGAACCAGATCGCGTCCCGCAGGTTGTTTCCGCCATCGCGGCGCCCCAGCGGCCTCGCCGGCCCATGTTGTGGGTTGGGCGTTTGCGATGGATTCGGTTCCATCCAGGACATATTTCCTCAACTCGTTGCTTCCGGCTGTCTAGTACTATACGCATCTGGACTGCAGAAACGTGACATTGAAGAAGGACTCCCATGCCCAAACGACAGACCGTCCAGACCGGAACCGTCTGGGAAGAACGCGCCGGGTATTCACGAGCCGTGCGTGTCGGCGATCAGATCGTTGTCTCCGGGACGACCGCGACTGACCCCGACGGAAACACGGTCGGAGTAGGCGATCCCGCAGAGCAGACCCGCTATATCCTGGAGCTGATCAAGTCCGCACTGGAAGAACTCGATTCCGGGATCGAGGACGTCATCCGCTGGCGCTGCTACCTGGTCAACGCCGATGACTGGATGGCCGTCGCTGACGTGATGGGCGAGTATTTCCGGGAGGTTCGACCAGTCAGCACCCTCTATGAGGTGAGCCGGCTGGTCGGAAAAGATTATCTTGTGGAAATCGAGGTGGATGCGATCGCCGGGAGTGGCAACTGATCCCGGCGATCCGCTCAACTAGGCCTGTTCTCATAATCGTTGACTGGCTGGTAGATTGGGAAGCTCCGTCTGCCCCTGGCTCATGAGAGGGTTTGCTGGGCGGGGCGACACGGAGGTCGCCCTCTACTAGTCAATGACATTGAGACCCGGTCTAGTCCTCGCTGGTGGTTCCCGGCGTTGGCTCAGCCTGACCGGTCTCGGCAGGTTTTCGCAGGATCTCGCCGATCTCTTCGCTGGTAACCGTTTCCTGTTCGAGCAGGCGTTCGACGAGTCTTTCGACATCCTCACGCTGTTCCTGAAGAAGGTTCCGGGCGACATCCATCGATTCGCCGACCATTCCCTGGGCAACCGTTTCCGCGCGGTTCAGGAGTTCCTCGCTGATCGAACGTTCCTGCGCCATCTCACGCCCCAGGAAGATATGCTCCTCGTCCAGCCCCAGGTAATACGGGCCGATCCGGTCGCTCATACCCCAGAGCCCGACCATGCGCCGGGCAAGACGAGTCGCTTCCTTCAGATCGTTCTGAGCGCCGGTTGTGGCTTTGTCGAGGAAGAGCTGCTCGGCGGCCCGGCCACCCATAAGTATCGCAAGTCGTCCGATGAGGTACTCGCGCGAATAGTTGAAGCGGTCATCCGCTGGTGCCTGCAGCGTTGCCCCAAGTGAGTGCCCGCGCGGAATAATCGAAACCATCCGGAGTGGGTCCGCTTCCGGTGTGTGCCAGGCGACGATGGCGTGACCCGCCTCATGGTAGGCAATCAGCCGCTTGTCCTCGTCAGACAGAACCATTGGCCGCTCCGCACCGAGAACAATACGCTCCAGAGCCTCCATGATGTCGTCCTGGTTGACCTGCTCCTTCTCCTTCATGGCCGCAACCAGCGCGGACTCGTTGATCAGGTTCGACAGATCAGCTCCAGAGAATCCAGGCGTCGACTGGGCGATCTCGTCCAGATCGACATCTTCACCCATCACGATTTTCCGGGCATGGACCCCGAGGATATCCCGACGGGCGCGCCGGTCGGGAAGACCGAGTGTCACCTGACGGTCGAACCGGCCCGGACGAATCAATGCGGGGTCGAGCACATCCGGACGGTTGGTTGCTGCCAGCACGATCACATCGTCATGGGCTTCGAACCCGTCCATCTCGTCCAGGATCTGGTTGAGCGTCTGCTCTCGCTCATCATTGCCCGATCCGACGCCGGCGAAGCGCTGTCGACCAACGGCATCGAGCTCGTCAATGAAGATGATTGCGGGTGACGATTCCTTCGCGTTCTTGAAGAGATCACGGACCCGGCTGGCGCCGACACCGACGAACATCTCGACGAACTCGGAGGCACTCATACTGAAGAAAGGGACCCCAGCCTCGCCAGCGACTGCTCGAGCAAGCAGTGTCTTACCGGTGCCCGGCGGTCCGGCCAGGAGCGTTCCTCGCGGGAGTTCCGCCCCGAGCTTGTGGAACTTCTCCGGACTCTTGAGGAAGTCAACGACCTGCATCAGCTCGGACTTCGCCTGATTCTCACCAGCGACGTCGTCAAACACCGTTTTCGGCCGGCTCGCATCAGACACGCGGGCCTTCGTCTGAGTAAATCGCATGAACTGCTGCTGACCACCACCTGCCGCTCGGCTCATCATCAATGCCAGACCGATAAACAGCAGAAACGGCATGCCGAGAATCAACAGCAGCCACCAGCCGCTGATTCCGCCAAGAAAGCCGTCCGAGGGCTCTTCAGCGGTGATCTCCACGTTCTGATCGCGCAGCAACGCGAGGAACTCGGACTCCCCACCATCGGGAATCGTTGACTCGAAGGCTGGCGCCTCGACCATGTCGTCCTCGCCGACATCGTCAGGAACCCCGTCCTCCGGGCCATAGACGCGCCCATCTACCACGGTCACCGATTCCCGGAACTCGCCGCTCGCTTCTTTGCCGGTGAGGTGAATCTCCTCGACGTTGCCAGCTTCGACCTGACGTTCCAGAGAGGAGAAGCTAACCTCGACCTCGTCACCCGGCTCCGGCCAGATCAGCAGTGAGATGAGGATGATGCCACCGATGATCGCAATCCAGTAGAAGGCGACGCGCCGGGGCTCCAGATGTTTTCTGCCTGACTCCTCGTTCTGATCGTTATCCTGTTGAGACGTGTTTCGGTTCTGCTCCACCAGACTCCTCCGGCCCTGATTTCTATCCTGTATTCTTCCCGCAAGCTGCGGTCCAGTTCAATCGGGACCGATCGATGATGACCTGAGACAGAGGCTAGTATGGGGGTTTTGTGCGATTCAGTATTCGATTGAACAACGACTGGCCGGTGGCGAGCTATCCGGAACTGGCTTCAATCGCTGAAGATGCCGGTTTCGATCAGTTCTGGGTCAGTCACGACCTGTTCTACCGGAGTTCGCCGGTGATCCTCGCCTCAGTTGCACAGGCAACGACCCGGATCGAGATCGGCACCTGCATCGTCAACCCGTACACCGTTCATCCATCAGAGCTCGCGATGACGGCCGCCACCCTTGATGAACTGAGCGGTGGCCGCTTCAACCTTGGCATCGGAGCCGGTGCAGGCGAGTTTCTCAAGTGGCTCGGAATGCCACAGGAAACGCCGCTGAAGACTACCCGCGAGGCGATCCTCGCGATCAACGCGGTTCTGCGCGGCGAGCCTGTAGATCGATGGGAGCCAGAAGCCTATCTGCGATTTGAGGCCAGACGGCGCGTGCCAATCTATCTGGCAGCGTTCAGTCCGAACATGCTCCGGCTGATCGGGGAGGTGGCAGACGGAGCGCTGCCGTTGCTTTTCCCACCCGAGCATTACGACACGGTCGCTCCGCTCGTACGAGAAGGTGCCGAAAAAGCGGGTCGATCAATGGACCAGATCGACTTCGCTGCCTGTGTCTGGTGCTCGATCAGCGAAGATCAGCAGGCCGCAGAGGATGTGTTGAAAGACAAGATCGCGTACTACGGGCACGCGCTGAGCCCGCTGATCTGGGATCGGCTCGGGGTGTCCCAGGATGATTTTCGTCCGATCGAGCACGCCCTGATGACCGAACGGGATCCGGTTAAGGCTCGCTCGCTGGTTGACGATCGGATGCTGCGGATCGGAATTGCCGGAGATCCGGAGCACGTGATCGACCGACTCAACGTGCTGGTAGAACGGGGCGTCAAGCATCTGAGTTTCGGACCACCGCTCGGGCCGGACCCGGCCGAGGCGATCCGAACGCTTGGCGAGGAGATTCTTCCGCGATTCCGGTAGGGGCGGACCCCGTGTCCGCCCGCGCACAGCCCATCGTCCCCGGGCCGGCAGAGCGGCGGCCCCTACCACCAGCCTCCGGCGATCAGCAGCAGGATCACCACACCCAGCCCGCAGCGGTAGACCGTGAAGAGCAGCACCGAGTTCGTCTGCAGGAATCGCAGGAGAAACGCGATCGAGAGGTAGCCAACAACCAGTGCCGAAACTCCGCCGGCGATGAACGGCACCCACTGCCCGGCGGGCATCCCGCGTTCGGCCAGTCGCACCGCTTCCAGTATTCCGGCACCGGCCACCGCCGGGATCCCGAGCAGAAACGAAAAGCGCGCCGCAACTTCTTTCCGTAGCCCCAGAATCATTCCGGCCGTAATCGTCGCGCCGGAGCGCGATGTTCCCGGAATCAACGCCACCGCCTGGGCAACGCCGATCAGAATGCCGTCTCGCCAGCCGATACCCTCAAACTTGCGATCCTGGGGAAGCGCCCGTTCAACGGCAAGCATTAGCAGGCCGACCACGATGAGCATGATCGCAATAACGGCCATCGCTCCTGCACCGTCGTTACCGTCGTGAAAGAGGGCTTCGATCCGATCGCCGAGGGTGAAACCGATAATCCCCGCCGGGATCGACCCGAGAAGAATGATCAACGCCATTCTCGACATCGGATCCTCGAAGGGTCGGCCAGCGGCAACGCCGCGAGGCAATGCAAGAGCCATCGCGAGTATGTCTGACCGGAAAAAGAGGAGTACTGCCAGCAGGGTTCCCATGTGGACGGCAACGTTGAAGGTGAGTCCGGGTTCGCCCCAGCCGAAGAACCAGGGAACGAGGATGATGTGTGCGGAGCTGCTGATCGGAAGGAACTCGGAAATACCCTGAACGATGCCGAGGATGATTGATTCGATGGTTTCCAAGTTAGCTCTGTTCCCCCTCAACGCTCACGCGCTGAATATCACGCCAGGAAAGACTCTCGCGCCACCAGTAACCCAATCCCCAGAGTGTGATCGGCAGATAGAGCGCTGCGTGGACCACAATCGCGTATGATAACGCCACCTCGCGCTGGATACCAATCGCCCCAACCAGCGCCAGCAGTACACCCGCTTCGAACGGTCCCACGTAACCCGGGGACGACGGAATCAGCGTCGCCAGGTTCGCCACTGCGGTGACCAGCAGGATCGCTGCTACGCCCACCTCCAGCCCGAACCCGATGGCGATGACAAGATACATCGACGCTTCGAACAACCAGGCAATCAGCGACAGCCCGGAGACAACAATCAGATCGTTGCGCCGGCGCATCACACTGAGGCCGGCAAAGACTGACTCCAGCATCCGCTCGGCTCGATCCCGGATGATCAGTGGGAGGATCGGCAGCAGTCGTCGGATCAACAGTTCCCGTGCTGTAGAAGTGGTCAGCACCAGCAACGTCAGGATCAGGGCACCAAACAGACCTGCGGCGATCACGGTCACGACTTCCAGCTGATCGGTGAGCCCGATAAACAGCGATGCAACCAGTATGAAGATCAGCATAGTCAGGCCGTCGAAGAGGCGTTCCACAGCGATCGTCGCCAGAATCGAGGTCTTACGCATCCCGGTACGTGTTGAGAGGACGTAGGAACGCACGAGCTCGCCGGCTCGAAGCGGGAGGACGTTGTTGGCCATGTACCCGATCACGACCACAGAGAACAGGAAGGGAGTCGAGAGCCGGTTGACTCCCCGGAGCACCCAGGCCCATCGGAAAGCGCGCAGGTAGACACCGATGAAATACAGGCCGACCGCCGGGATAACGTACCAGTAGTTGGCCTGGCGCAG
>SLMJ01000342.1 GCA_007133615.1 Thermomicrobiaceae bacterium
ATCTGTCTGGCCACGAGCGGCCTCCTTTCTTATCCGATCTTCACCGATTCTTGTGCATAGCGTGTCGCATGCGGGGTCGCGAATCCGGCGAGCGCAAGCACCAGCGCCAGCGGTCCCAGCCGTCCCACGAACATTGTAATTGTGATGATAATACGTGAAATTTCGCCCAGCTCCGGGGTGATACCGAGGCTGAGGCCAACGGTTCCGTAAGCTGATGTCGCTTCAAAGAGTACTTCCAGGAACGAGAATTCTTCAAAAAATGCCAGCGCCAGTGCCGAGGTGAACAGCAGAGCGATCGAGAGGAGCGCAACCGTCAGGGCTCGGAATACCAGGGTGATTGGCATCTCCCGCCCGAAGGCGACAACCTGCTCACGATTTCGTGCCGCCGCAAGTATCGCGAAGAAAAGAAGCATGAATGTTTGAATCTTGATCCCGCCGGCTGTTGATCCAGAACCGCCACCGATAAACATCAACGCCATGGTGAAGAAGGAGGTCTCATCGTTCACCTGATCCATCGGAATCGCAGTAAATCCAGACGTTCGCGGCGTCATGCTATAGAAGACGGCGTCGAGAATCCTGGTCGACCAATCCCTTGCGCCAAGCGTTGCCGGGTTCGGGACCTCAGTGATCAGAATAAACACAAATCCGATCAGCAGGAACGCCCCGGAAGCGCTCAGCACCAACCGGGTATCGACCGACATTCGTCGCCAGACGCCGCGTGTTCCGACGGTGTCCGCAATGACGGTGTAGCCAACCGCTCCAAGCACGGCCAGAATTCCGATTACCGAGATGATCCAGAAATCCTGATGGTAGGGAATCAGGCTGCTGAAGTTGCCGACCAGATCGAATCCGGCGTTGTTGAACGCAGAGACACTGTGAAAGACGCTCCACCAGAGTGCCTCTCCGAATTGCATCTCCTGAAGCATTCGTGGCAGAAGAACTGCTGCACCGATTGTCTCCAGAACGATCGTCAGAATGGCGATGCGTTTGATGATGCGGATTACCTGGCCTGGCATGCCGCCGCCCATCGTCTGCCCGAGAAGCAATCGCTGCTGTAGTGACGCCCGATGGCCGAGCAGGAAGAGCAACAGGAGCGTCGCACTTGTCATAAAGCCAAATCCGCCGAGCTGGATCAGAATGAGGATGACGCCCTGTCCGAAGCCCGTCCAGGCGGTTGCGGTGTCGAGAACGACGAGCCCGGTCACGCAGACGGCGGACGTTGCGGTGAAGAGAGCAGCGGTGAAGCCAACGGACCCTTCCTGTGTGCTGGCGAACGGCAGCATCAGGATCAATGTGCCAATGATTATGAGGGTGGCGAAACCGAGAATCAGGGCAAGCGCCGGATTGATGGAACGTCGCGTCTGCCGGGGAGGCCGGAGACTGACAGTCTCGCTCTCCAGAACTTCTCGCCGGACCACGCGGTCGGCCGGGCGATGTCGATATTGAGGTCGAATCGGTCTATTGTCTGGCGCGCTCACACCCTGATGGCCTCAGATGCAGTCGCTGGCGCATCACGTCAGCGGCAGATTCCCCGATCATACATACCACTGCCACCGGAATTGAACCGGTGGCACAAAGAGATATTCTAACAGGAGAAGCGATCAATTCACGCTCGGCGGCTACGAACTCTGTGCCGTCCGGATCGCTTCGGCAAGCGCCTTAACCCCTGCGTCGATCTGCTCCTCGTTTGCGAACGAGAACGACAGCCTGACCGCGTTATCGCCACCACCGTGAAAGTAGAATTGTGTTCCCGGCGAGACATCGACTCCCTGATCCTTCAGGGCGGGGTGGATATCCCCGATTTTGACACCGTCCGGCAATGTGACCCAGACGAAGAATCCGCCGTCCGGATCGGTCCACGAGACACCGGCCGGCATGTGCGCTTCGAGCGCTCGAACCATTGCGTCACGACGTCCCCCGTACACCTTGCGGAGTTCGCCAATGTGTTCGGTCAGTGTTCCGCTGGCGCAGAACTCTGTCACGGCGGCGCTCACAAAGGGGCTTGTTCCACCTTCCTGCTTCAGGGCCGCGAAGGCACTTATGAAGCGTGGATGAGCGACGATCCAGCCAAGCCGGAGCCCGGCGCCGATGATCTTGGAGAACGTACTCAGGTAGATGACCAACCCGGAGTCGTCCAGTTCATAGAGCGTTGGCAGCCGCTCACCTCGATAGCGCAGATCGGAATACGCATCGTCTTCGATGATCGGGATGAGATTTTCCTTCGCCAGGTCGATCAGCGCCTGTCGACGCTCGACAGTTGCCGTGACGCCGATCGGGTTCTGGAAGTTCGGGATCATATAGATGAACTTCGGACGGCGACCGCCCTGAACCAGGCGGTTGATCGTGGCTTCGAGTTCTTCGATATTCGTGCCCTGATCATCGACCCGCACCGGTTCGACGTCGACACCGATTCCCCGGAAGTGACGGACTGCACCCATCCAGGTCGGCTCTTCGCTGATGACAACGTCCCCTGGATCGCAGAGCGCATCGGCAATGATGCCCAGCCCCTGCCCGGCGCCGCTGACGATCAGAAGCTCCTCTTCGGTGCATTCGATACCCTGATCGCGCTTCAGTTTGGTCTGCAACTCCTCGAGCAACCGATCGAATCCACGGTTGGCGCCGTATTGAAGGGCGAGTTCACCGTCTTTTTCCAGTGCCACGCGCATCGCTTCGGCCATGTCCGAACGCGGCATTGACGAGGGGTCCGGGTAGCCGGCACTCAGGGCGATGCGCCCTTCCAGTCCCCGCGGATTGGTGAACGCGGCCTGTCCGTGCCGATTTGATCGTTGTGAAAAGAGATTTTCGATCTCTGGTGGGAGCGGCGCTGGCATCGGGCGGTTTCCTTCCCTGTCGGTCAACCAGTATCGTGCTGGCATGTTCAAACTCATTGGCACATTAGCACAGTTGGAGGCGTTCTAACGAGCAATCAATGACGACCACGAAAAACCCCTCTCCCGGTATTGGGAGAGGGGTCTGGGGTGAGAGAAGTTCTTCCCCTACGAAATTGATTCCTTGTATTGATCGGCGAAGCCCTGGGTAATGCGGTCGATAATCACCGCGAGGGCGACAATACACAAACCAGCCTCGAAGCCTCGACCGGGATCGATCCGGTTGATTGCCAGCAGCACTTCCTGGCCGAGTCCTTCCGCGCCGATCATCGAGGCGATAACGACCATTGCCAGCGCCATCATTGTTGTCTGATTTACGCCAGCCATGATCGTTGGCAACGCCAGCGGAAGCTGGACGTCCCGTAGAATCTGGCGCGGTGTGGCACCGTATGCCGTTGCCGCCTCAATAGCCGATTGCGTCACAGTGCGGATGCCGAGATTTGTGAGACGGATCAACGGTGGTACAGCATAGGTGACGGTCGCGATAACCGCCGGAACACGTCCGAGCCCGAAGAACATCAGCGCCGGAATCAGGTAGACGAAGGCGGGCATCGTCTGCGCCCCGTCAAGTAATGGTCTGATGACCGAATCGGCCTTGTCGCTCTGGGCCGCGAGGATACCGATCGGAAGACCGATAATGAACGAGATGAACACCGCAGCGATAATGATCGCGAGCGTGATCATCGCCAGTTCGTAGTACCCGAACATCCCGATCATCACCATAAGCGCGGTTAGCACCACCGTGTTCATCACGTTCCGTGTAGCAAACCAGGCCATCACGGCGATGAAGAGGAGCACAACCGGCCACGGAAGCCAGGTCAGCACATCCTCCAGGTTGAGCAGGACGGTACGAATGACCGCCGCGATGAAGTCGAAGACGCCGCCGAAGGTAGACAGCAGCCAGTCGATCGCGTCGTTCACTCTCGTACGCAAGTCAATTTCAATTGTTTCCGGAAACTCGTTAAACACTGGGCACCTCGGTATTCGCTTGTTCCGTTGTCCCGGCGCCATTGGCTGATGGCGCTTCGACCTCATCCTCGTCGTAATCGATATCGTGCGCGAGCGCTTCGAGGAGCATGTTCTTGGTGATCATGCCTTCGACTTCGTCTCGCTCACCGAGCACGGCAACCGGATGACGGGTATTGAGCACCAGCGGGAAGAGCTCGTCGATCGACATTCCGGGGTCGCACGTGGTCGGCTTGCGGACGCCAGATGTACTGGTCGTGAGCGTGCCACTACCGGACTGAGCCGCCCGCTGGACGGCATCCCACGACGTTACGCCCTGAACTTTGCCGGAGCCGTCGACGATGAAGACGCTCCAGATTTTGCGTTCCCGCATCAAATTCATTGCTGACTCTGCGCTGTCACCGTCGCGGACGGTAATTGGATCTTCGCTCATGATCGAGCGCGCGACGAGGAATCGGGCCGGCGATGCGCCCTCAACGAAGCTGGCGACGTAGTCGTCAGCCGGGTTGGTCACCAGTTCGTCCGGTGTGGCGATCTGGATGATCTCGCCGTCCCGCATGATCGCGATCCGGTCGCCGAGCATAAGCGCCTCGTCCAGGTCGTGTGTCACCAGGATCGTGGTGAGGTCTTCCTGTTCCTGAAGGCGTCCGAACTCCTGCTGCATCTGCCGGCGAATCAGCGGGTCGAGTCCGCTAAAGGGCTCGTCCATGAGCAGAATAACCGGATCGTGAGCAAGTGCCCGGGCAAGACCGACACGCTGCTGCATACCACCGGAGAGCGCGCTGGGACGATAGTTTTCCCAGCCTTTGAGACCGACGCGCTCGATGGCGCTCTGAGCTTTTTCGCGCCGCTCGGTCTGGCTAATGCCGCGGGTGCGCAGGCCATATTCAGCGTTCTCAAAAACAGTTTTGTGTGGCAAGAGTCCGTAATGCTGGAAGACCATTGCCGTTTTATTGCGACGGACGTTCCGCATGCCTTCTTCACTGAGTTTGGTGATGTCCTCGCCGTCGACGATGATCTCCCCGTCGGTCGGGTCGATCAGCCGGATCAGCGTCCGGATCAGAGTCGACTTCCCGCTACCGGAAAGGCCCATAATCACGAAGAACTCACCGCGCTTCACATCGAAGGATGCTTCGCGGACACCGACAACTGCGCCGAGTTGGGACTGAATTTCGTCCTTTCCGACGCCATCTCGAATCATCTGCAGCACCTGCTGCGTCTTTCCTTCATCACCAAAAAGCTTGGAAACTTTTCGACACTCAAGGAGTATGCCGTTTTCGTCAGCCATTCTCTCCACTCCCGTTCGTTCGGGGTTTAAGTGCGAAGGGGGCAATTTTGATTGCCCCCGCCGCATAGCAGTTGAGGTAAGCGGACCCCCGACTCACCCAACCAGCGCCGAGTGAGGAGCTACAACTGGTGGTGTAGAGATCAGGGGTCCCGCAAAACATCACGCTACTCGTTCGTCCTAGTTCAATGCCGCTTCGACATCTTCGATCACGTCGTCCGTGACCCACGCATGCCACATCTCGGAGCGCTCGCGCAGGAACCACTCGGCGCCTTCGTCCGGATCGAGGTCATCCTCCTGCATTGCTGCCAGGATCTCGCTGACCTCTTCCATCGTGAAGGACATCTGCTCGATGAGAGCGATGACATCCGGAGCGGCCTGGTAGAAGTCATCGGTAACACCGACGAAGACTTCAACGGCCGGATACGCACAGGCTTCGTCGGTCTCGGTCTCACCGGCGTCGATCGCGTCCATGATGTTGTCCCAGCATTCGTCGGTGTATTCCGGCTCTTCCAGCATGGTCAGATCAACCTGGCCGAAGATCCAGGTCGGGCCCCAGTAGTAGCCGAGCCACGGTTCGCCAGCGTCATACGAGGTGACGATATCCGTGGCGAGCGCCGCACCGGAACCGGGCAAGAACCGGTTGTAGTACTCACCGAGACCGTAGGTGTTGAACTTGACCTCGTTAACTCGTTCGCACTCCCAGCCGGCGATGCACTCCATGAAGCGACCCTTGGAGTCGTCCTCGGGGTCTTCAAAGAGTTCCCAGTAGTCCGGGAGATCGTCGACATGCGTCAGATCCGGAGCCATCGGCTCGATGCCGCGTTCCTCGTCACCCTCGATCACGTAGGTCGGAACCCACCAGCCCTGGACAGTCTCATCGATGCTCAGCCCAAGCTGGTGGACTTCCCCGTTGTCCACTGCTTCCTGCCAGCCTTCGAGCTGAGCGGCCCAGATCTCCATGGAAACCTGAACGTCACCGGAAAGCATTCCCTGGAATAGCGGGATCGTCTCGCCCGGAACGCTGTCGGTCTCGTAGTCATATCCTTCTTCGAGAATGAACTGGGCGATGCGGTTTAGCACGATTGCGCTATCCCAGCCGTAGTCGGCGAAGACAATCGATTCGTCCCAGTCGCTCTCTCCGGGAGCAACTGCGGCGTCATCAGTGTCATCGGTGACATCGTCATCTTCGTCATCAACTACTGCATCATCTTCATCATCAACTACTGCGTCATCAGCGTCGTCAGTCGCGGCAACATCATCTGTGTCATCCGCAACGGCGTCGTCTGTATCGTCTGTGACGACTTCGGTATCGTCGGTATCGACGACATCATCGTCGGCGTCGTCGTCTGCCTCGCAAGCGGCCACAACAAGTGCGAACATAAGTATCGTCAGTGGCAGAAACCACCGTAGTGAAAATGGCCGAGTCACGGCACTTCCTCTCCTCTAAACGCCGAACGCCTCGTGAACCTGGGGGATACTCGAGCCTTCGACCACTACCGCCTCCTCAAACAGCAGTGGAAGCCCGAACTGATGGACTTTGCATGATCGCAAGAATTGTTCCTGCATGAAGCTAAGCACGCAGGCACAGTTACCAGCACACATCATGTTCACGTCCTGAGAATCGGAGTTCGGAAGCTCGCCTGGCAGGTTCATTTCGGGCGTCTTCACAAGAACTGGCAATCCGGAAACGGATCGCTGCGGCATGCTCCGCGCGTGCGAAGCAGCATCCCCTCCTGGGCTCAGACCTCGCCCGAGAAACACCGTCTTCGCGCTTCTGGTGCGACTCGTGAGGGGGCCTGAATGCGTCATAGAATAACAAGTAGGTTGCCATTCGTCAAGCTGCTTATGCGCCTTCGGTGATGACCGGAGTGCATGAACCCAAGTCCACTTGGGTCCATGCACTACGATCGACGCTCGTGTCTGGCTAGAGCGCGTCGCGCACGCGGTCGGCCACATCGTCTGGAACCCACTCGGTCCAGAGGTCTTCGTACTCTTCGAGGAACCACAGTGCGGCTTCGTCGGCATCAACGTCGTTATCAGCCATGTACGCCAGTGATTCACTGATATGCGTTTCATTTGTGCTGAACTGTTCGAGGAATGCCACAACGTCTGGCGCCTCGTCTGCGAAGTCGGAAGTCGATGCGATCACGGCCTCAGTGATTGGCCACGCGCATGCCGTTTCCGGCGTTCGCTCTTCTTCAACCGCTGCCTGAACTTCTTCCCAACACTCATCCGAGTATTCCGGTTCTTCCAGAAGAGTCAGATCGAGCTGGCCAGCAATCCACGTTGGCGTCCACATGTAGCCGAGCCAGGGCTCGCCTTGCTCGTAAGCGCTCATCAGCGAGGTGTCGAGAGCGGCGTTCGAACCCGGCAGGAAGCGATTGTAGTATTCATCAAGTCCGTAGTAGTCGAACTTGACTTCATTGATGCGTTCGGCTTCCCAGCCAGCGATTCCGTCATACAGGCGGCCCCGGTCGGAGTCTTCCGGATCCTGGAAGACTTCCCAGTACTCGGGAAGATCATCGACGTGCTGAAGGTCTGGTGTGATCGGGTCGATTCCGCGTTCTTCGTCACCTTCGATCATGTAGGTCGGAACCCACCAACCCTGAACGGTGTCATCCACACTGTTTCCGAGTTGCACCACCTGACCGGCTTCGAGGGCCGGTGCATACGGCGGCATCTGGTCGACCCAGATTTCCATGGAAATGTCGATCTCGCCGTCGAGCTGTCCCTGGAACAGCGGGATGGTCTCGCCCGGGATCATATCGGTGTCGTACTCGTAGCCTTCTTCAAGAATGAACTGTGCGATCCGGTTCAGCAGAATCGCGCTGTCCCAGTTGTAGTCAGCGAGAACAATGTCCCGCTCGCCGTGCCAGGTGCCTTCGGCATCCGCAACGTCGTCGCTCTCGGCGTCGTCAGCCGGAGCGTCGTCCGTAGCGGCTGGCGTGTCGTCAGTTTCGGCGGGAGTATCGTCTGCGGCATCGTCCTCGCACGCGGCAATGATCAGCGCCATTGCCGCAACCAGGGCGATAATCGAAAGCATTCGAGTCATCGAAAGCTGTCTCATAAATCCAGTGGTTTCCTTTCCTCCTCGGGTCCGACCTTCGGACCGTTTCCGTCCCGGGCGATGGACCTCACCGCCCGGAGTTTCTCACTACTTGAGGCGCTACTGAGTGTTCAGCGAATCGCGCACGCGTTCGGCAACGTCGTCCGGGACCCACGGGCTCCAGAGGTCGTCGTACTCCTCCAGGAACCAGAGCGCCGCGTCATCAGGATCGGCGTCGTTTTCGCCCATGTAGGCCAGGGCATCACTGATGTGACTTTCGTCGGTCGTGAACTGCTCAAGGAACGCGATCACGTCCGGAGCTTCATCTGCGAAGTCGCTGGTAACCGAGATCACCGCTTCGGTGACAGGCCAGGCACAGGCTTCGTCAATTGGTTCATCGGCTTCCAGTGCCTGTTCGATGCCGTCCCAGCATTCGTCGGTGTATTCCGGCTCTTCCAGCAGAGTGAGATCGACCATGCCGGCGACCCAGGTCGGGGTCCAGTAGTAACCGAGCCACGCTTCTCCGCGGTCGTGCGCAGTCAGAAGCGACGTGTCCAGCGCGGTACCGGAACCCGGCAGGAACCGATTGAAGTGCTCATCGAGGCCGTAGTAGTCGAACTTGACCTGGTTGTAGCGTTCACATTCCCAGCCAGCAATGCAGTCGTAGAGCCGGCCCTTTTCTGGATCTTCCGGGTCCTGGAACACTTCCCAGTAATCCGGCAGATCATCAACGTGACTCAGGCCGGGCGCCATCGGTTCGATTCCGCGCTCCTCGTCACCTTCGATGACATAGGTCGGCACCCACCAGCCCTGAACCGTGTTGTCGACGCTGATTCCGAGATCCAGAACCTCACCGGATTCGACCGCCGGGGCGAATTCCGGGTTCTGATCGACCCAGATCTCCATTGAGACGTCAATCTCGCCGGAGAGCATTCCCTGGAAGAGGGGGATCGTTTCACCGGGAACCGTGCCGGTCTCGTAGCCGTATCCCTCTTCGAGAATATACTGTGCGATGCGGTTCAGCGTGATCGCGCTGTCCCAGCCGTAGTCAGCGAAGACGATCTCACGCTCCGCCGGCCAGGTTTCTGCGGATTCGGCCGCTTCTTCAGTGTTTGCGTCGTCATTGTTAGCGGGATCGTTTGACGGGTCGTCAGCGTCATCACGGTTCTCCGTGCAGGCAACGAAGATAAGCGCCAGGGAAACAAATACGGCAGTAAAAATAAACCATGTTTGCGGTGTATTGCGAATCATAAAAAAGTGCTCCTTCAAATATTGGGTTGTTGGCTTGCTGACAACACGGCCAGCAAGCGTCGAACACTGGGAATGGTTCAGAAACACATGGGAAGAGGCTCACATGTGGCAAACCATATTCAGTTTCGGCTTGCGAAAAATTGAACATCGATCGATGCATGCTAACGCTGGGGGCGCTACGGCATCGTGATATCTGGATGACTCACCAGGGAGTCGGTAAAAAGGTTGATCACCAGGGCGGTGATATCCCTGAAACAACCACTGTGGGGGAGGTGGATGTCTCCGGGTTAGTACTGACATTGAGCCACGCTCGACGGAGACGGTGATCCCGAATGGAATCATGTCGAGGCGATTTACCCAACGGTCATGTTTTTAAAGGTTCTCGCGCGAGTGGTCCATCCCAACGGACGAACCCTTTACGCAATCGACGTAGGTTACTGTACCAGCAATCCGGATTGAAAACAAGCTTGTCATTCTCGTCGGCTGCCGTTACGCCTTCGATGATAGACAGTCCGTTCCGTTCCGGCGATACTCCTGCGTAACGCCGAACAACGCGACACGATGATCCGATGATTGAGGGCACAATGCATGAATCATTGCGACTTTCCCGGAACGGACGTCTCGCCGAACTGACTATTGATCGACCCGATTCGCGCAACGCGATCGATTTCTCCATGCTTCAGGCGCTGGAGGGTTATCTGGAAGACCTGCACGCCGATCCGCCGCACCTTGTCCTGCTTCGCGCAACTGATCCGGGCTTCTGCGCCGGGATCGATCTGAAGGAGTCACGCGAGGCCAGCAGCGACTTTGTGCGGACGCGAGTTTCGACGATGCACCGTTGCCTGCATCTGATGCGAAGTCTGCCGTCGCCAGTTATCGGCGCGATCAACGGGTTTGCGGTAGGTCTGGGCTGTGAACTGGCGATCTCGGCGGATCTCCGGATCGCCACGCCCGACGCCCGCTTCAGTTACCCGGAACCACGGGTGGCAGTGCCATCCCCGACCCAGCATCTGGTCTGGCTGATTGGACTTGCAAAGGCACAGGATATGTTGCTCACCGCCCGCTGGATCGAGGCGCCGGAAGCGGAGCAATGGGGCCTCGCCACGCATATTGCCGATGATCTGGATCGCGCGGTCAGTGAGCTCAGCGACCAGATCCTTCGACTGGCTCCACTGTCGATGCGCCGGACCAAGGAGAACCTCTGGATCACGATGACGGACGGCATCGAGGCCGCGTCGAAACATCACCAGGATGGCGTCACAGAAGCTGCCGATACCGAAGACCGTAAAGAAGCGCTGCGCGCGTTTGCCGAAAAGCGCCAGCCGGAGTTCACCGGGAGATAACGAATGGAGCAAACAGCGTTCATGAGTGGACCACTGGAAGGAATTCGCGTCCTGGATTTCTCCCGTCACCTGGCGGGACCGTTTGCCGGCATGACGCTGGGAGATCTCGGCGCGGATGTCATCAAAGTCGAAGCGCCAGGTCGGGGCGACGATACGCGCGGCTTCCCGCCGTACTGGAACGGCGAAAGCTGCTACTTCATGAGCACGAACCGCAATAAACGCAGCGTGACGATCGACTTGCAGAGCGAGCAGGGACAGGAGATCGCCCGAAAACTTGCCGCGGGGAGCGACATCGTTCTCCATAATTTCCGGACTGGCGCCCCGGCAAAGCTCGGAATCAGTTATGAGCAGCTTCGAGAGGTCAACGATCGGCTCATCTACTGCACGATTTCCGCGGTTGGCAGTGATGGCCCGGACAAGGATCGTGCCGGGGTCGATCTGCTGATGCAGGCCTACGGGGGATTGATGAGCATTACCGGAGAAGAAGGCCGCCCGCCCGTGCGGGTCGGGACCTCAGTCGTCGATCTGACCTGTGGGGCGAACGCTGTTCAGGGAATCCTGGCGGCGCTCTATGTCCGGGAACGAACCGGGAAAGGACAGCAGGTGGAGTCATCGCTCCTCGAGGGTCAGGTCTCCTGGATGACCTATCACGCGGTCTCGTATTTCGCATCCGGTGAGGCGCCTCAGCGACTTGGTTCCGGGCACGCCTCGGTCGCGCCATACGGTGCGTTCGCCACACGGGACGGGTTTCTGGTCGTCGCAGTGGTAAACGATGGGCTCTGGAAGCGCTTCTGTTCTGCGCTGGGTCGGGAAGAACTGGTCGAGGATCCTCGCTTCGCCACGAACCCCGATCGCTGTGCCAATAATGCCGAGCTAAAGGCCGAGCTGGAGACAACGCTCTGCACTGATGACGCAGATGCCTGGGCGGCAAAAATGGACGACGTTGGGGTGCCCTGCAGCCCGGTGAACTCGCTGGATACGGTTCTGAACCTGCCACAGGTGCTGCATCGGGAGATGGTCGTTGACCTCGATCATCCCACCGTCCCGGAACTGAAGATGCCGGGGATCCCGATCAAGTTCGGGGAGACGCACGGCACTGTGCGAATGCCACCGCCGCTGCTCGGCCAGCATACGGACGAGGTGCTCGGCGCGATCGGCTATTCCGTTGATGATGTATCCGAGCTGCGGAATGCGGGAGTGATCTAGCTAACTGGCAATCGAGGAGCGTGAGGACTCAACATGAAAATAACCAACATCGAAACCTTCACCCTGAAGGGCCCGGAGATGGAGCGGCCAGTGCATCCCGCCTGGGCGCCCGGGACCAGCAAATCCAGTCAGGACGGCGTCGTTGTCAAGGTCTCGACGGACGACGGAATCGTCGGTTGGGGTTCTCCGGGCTACGGAGCGAGTGATGCGATCGAGTCCTGGATCAAGCCCCAGCTCGTCGGCAAGGATCCGTTTCTCCTGGAGCAATTCGCTCCGGTTTTCCGGCAGGCAAACGCAGCATGGGGTGTCGAGATCGCCCTCTGGGACATCATCGGCAAAGCCTGTGGACAGCCTGTCTACAAGCTCTGGGGCGGCTATCGGGATCGTGTGCCGGCCTACGCATCGTTCATCGAGAAGTCAACACCAGAGCAGCGGGCCGAGGACGTTCCAGCCCGGATGTCGGAAGGCTGGTCGGCGGTCAAGCTTCGCCTGCATGAGTGGACGATGGCGGAGGATCTCCGGCAGGTCGAGATGGTTCGAGATGCAGTCGGAGATGACTTCACCATTCTGGTGGATGCCAATCAGGCGCAGCAGCCGGGAACTCCACATCCAGATCCGACCCCCGTCTGGGACTATCGGCGTGCGATTCAGACAGCGCGTGAGCTGGAGGAGCTCGACGTCTACTGGCTGGAGGAACCACTGGATCGCTACGATTTCGATGGCCTGTCTGACTTGACTGCGGAGACCGACATCCTGATTGCTGGCGGCGAGAACAACCGCGGTCTGCACGAGTATCGATGGCTGATTGATCAGGACTGCTACGACGTACTCCAGCCGGAAGCAATGGTCGGCGAGACGATGTCGCAGATTCGGAAAGCCTGTGCCTATGCCGAGATGCACCGGAAACAGTGTGCCCCGCACCACGGTGGAGGCGGACTCGGATTCGTGGCGCACCTGCATCTCTGCGCGGCGATTCCAAATTGCCCATTCGTCGAGGTCTTCCACGATCCTCCGCTGACGAGTGACGTGTTTCAGTGGTATCTGCCGGAACCGGTCAAAGTTGATCCCGCAGATGGATGCATGCCCGTTCCGCAGGGACCAGGGCTCGGTGTCGAGATCGATGAAGACTTCTTGCGCGCACACGTCATTGGTTGAGAGCATGGCGAGAGTGGACGGAGTGAGCGGTGATCGGATGAACCGGGAGGGACGTGCATGGCGAGGATGATCCCCAGTGTCATGCCGGAGTTCGAAGGGCAGAGCCGAGCCGAGCAAGACTTGTTCGACGAGCTTCGGCGTCAGTTGCCGGACGACTACATCGTCTTCTACGCGGTGCGCTTTCTGGCTGACCGGGATCGCTCGTATAGCACGGATCGCGAGATTGATTTCCTCATCGTTCACCCGAAGCGGACAGGGGTCGTTGCCGAGGTAAAAGGCGGCGGTATTCGTTACGATCCGGAATACGACGTCTGGGCGAGCATTGATCGCACCGGCACGCCCCATCAGATCAAGAACCCGTTCGATCAGGCGCGTTCCAACATGTACGACCTCATGAGTGAGTTGGCACGGCACCCTGAGACCCGATTGCACCGCTATCAGTTCAACTGGCAGGTCATGCTACCGGCGGTCAGCGGCATCAGACAGCAACTCGGAACAGAGGCGCCACCAGAAACGGTACTCGATTCCACCGATCTTCACGACCTTCAAACTGCAGTCGAGCGGGCTTCGCGGCCGCTTCCCGAGCAGAGTCACCTCTCCAGCAGCGCGACCAGGGCACTGGTGGACGCCATTGCTCCAACCGTTACGGCTCCGCCGGACGGACTCGGGTATCTGCTTCTCACAAGCGAGCGGAATCTGATCGAGCTCACCCGGGAGCAAACAAGACTGCTCGATTTCCTTGAACATCAGCCTCGGGCCGGGATCGCCGGATGCTGTGGCTCGGGCAAGACGATGCTGGCGCTGGAGAAGGCAAAACGCCTGGCAGCTGATGGGAAGCGTGTCCTGCTGACCTGTTTCAACATGAATCTGGCGATCTGGCTGCGGGAGCAACTCGAACGAGACGGATTCCAGCAGGGAGCAGAGATTCTTTGCCTGCACTACCACGATGTAGTGCGGCAGATGTGTCAGAAGGCGGGCGTCGAGATACCACCAGAACCAGAGTCGAGCAGTGAGAAGCAGGACTACTATGCCTTCACGTTCCCGGAGTGCCTCGATCAGGCGATTGCGCTGTTGCCGGAAGACAAGCGCTTCGACGCCGTCATTGCCGATGAAGGCCAGGATTTCAG
>SLMJ01000365.1 GCA_007133615.1 Thermomicrobiaceae bacterium
ATCATCTGCCCGGTGCGGACAGCACAGAAGTAGTTGCCCGAAAAGGCTGGCGCACCTCCTCGCCCAAGCGCCCACGTGTAACTGACAGGTGCAGCACGCTCGGCGACCTTTTGTTGAAGCGAGGCCAGAAATGTTTCGAAAAGGGACGCCGACGTCGACGCTGGTGACACATTTCCATCCCAGCGGAGCAGCATCTGTTTTGCGGCTTTGCTGTCATCGTCTACCGGCTCAATCCCTTCGATGATGGGTTTGAACGCCCGCCAGGGAAGGCACTCCGTATCCATCTGCATATCCCAGAAATCGGTCACAGTCCAGTCAGAGCGTTGGGCAAGCAGTTCCTGGACCCGGGAAACGCGATAGGGCTCGAGCCAGTCCACGCCGAAACCGGCCTCTTCCGCGTCAGGTGTCGGGCGGTTATTTGCTGTCGCGATGTACCCAACATCCGGGTTGCGAGCCTGCAGACGTTCATCCGGCGGACGCATCTCCGATTTCCAGTGATTCGCCAGGTCTTTCGCCGGAAGCGGCAACGCGCCAGTGCCGGAACGCTGCGGCATGTTGCCGGCGAGTTTCCAGCCAATATCGCCCGATTCGTCTGCGTACACCACGTTGAGCGAGACATTCGGATGGTAGTCCAGATCTTCGGAGAATTCGTCAAATGAACGCCATCGATGCCCGCGAAAGAGCGTTCGATACGGGGTGTTCGTCAGCCACGTCGCCGATATCGAAATTGACATCGGGCGACCGTCGAGCGCCGGCCCGACGATCGGTCCACGGCGGGTAACGAGGACCCGCTCGGTGAGATCATCGCCCCCTTTAACGTGAATTCGCTCTTCGCGGACCTCACAGGGAACGAACTCATCACCTTCCCGCACCGACGCGTTGTCCCGCCCGATTTCCTCAACAAACAGATCAGTGTTGTCCAGACACCCGATGGTGATGCCCCAGGCAGCGAATCCGTTGTGCCCGAGAAACATGCCTGGACTTCCGGTGAACGTTCCACCGGCCAGACCCCACTCCGGGGTCTCCAGGTGAGCGAGGTAGAAATGAGTCGGGAGCACAGGTGCAAGGTGCGTATCGTTCGCGAGGATCGGACGACCAGACTGCGTCCGGGATCCGGAAGCCACCCAGTTGTTGGAACCACCTGACTCCAGCCCCAGATGCTCGATGATCTTCTGCGCCTCGTCCATTAACTGGACTGCGGAAGCCTCCGGGTTCGCGCCCGGTGGATTCGACACCGGGAGCTCGGGGTCGATATCCGGCTCCAGTGCATCAAGCGACTCCTTTCCATCCCGGATGAGAATCTGATAGCGAGCCAGTTCCTCAGCCCAGTTGTTCGAAATCATCATCGACATCAGCTTGAGGTACCCCAGCGAGTCACTGGCCTCCCATGGAGTCGAATTGAACCGAAGTAGCGCGAACTCATGTGCCCGGCGAGTCAGCCCCGAATCACGACCGGCATTCACACCGGCAGCAAACGCCTCCAGCATCAGTCGAATGTCCTCGTCCAGGTGGTCAAAGTGTTCTTCGGCGGCTCGTTTGAACCCAACTCGACGGCTGAGGCGATCGACGGAGAGACCATCAGTGCCGATTACCTCGGAAAGCGTTCCGCGAACACTGCGATTGATCATCTCAAGCTGAAACGACCGATCCTGCCCCTGACAGAAGCCGAGCGAAAACCACGCGTCCCAATCGTTTCCGGCGCCGATGTGCGGCACGCCATAGTCGTCACGCCTGATCGTTACCGGCGCATTCAGTTGCTCAAGCTGGAGTTCACCCTCAGTGACCGGTAACCGACGGCCAAGGCCTCGAAACAGAATTCGAGAGAATCGCACGCTGGACCTCCTGCAGATTAGAAGACGGGTCTGCATCTATAGACAAATTCGGAGAACAGGTCGCCAGATCAGATACTAGCAGACTGTCCGGCACTGTAAACACGTGAAACGGGGCGCAAGCATCACGCCCCGTGAGGTTTCGACACTTAATTGGCGAAAGCGGACTGGCTTGGCTCAGGAGCCGCGGATCCCGCCCTCGGTGAGGTCTTTTGGATCGAGCAGGCGATCCAGCTCCTCTTCGGAGAGGTCCGTCATCTCCAGCGCCAGATCCTTGACCCGGCGATTCTCGGCGTATGCCTTTTTGGCGATCTCGGCGCCCTTTTCGTAACCGATGATCGCGTTGAGCGCTGTCACCATGATCGGGTTCTTTTCAACGACCTCCGCCATCGACGATTCGTTCACTACGAACCCGGTCACTGCTTTGTCCGCCAGAACCTGCGAAGTGTTCGCAAGCAATTCGACCGACTGCACCAGGTTGTAGCCGATGACCGGCAGCATGACGTTGAGCTCGAAGTTCCCATGATGGGCGCCGGTTGTGATGGTCGCGTCGTTGCCGATAACCTGTGCGGCCACCATCATTGTCGCTTCCGGGATGACCGGGTTCACCTTGCCCGGCATGATCGACGATCCCGGTTGAAGCGCCGGAAGCTGGATCTCACCCAGGCCACCCTGCGGGCCGCTGTTCATCCAGCGAAGGTCGTTGGCGATCTTCATCATTGCGCTCGCATACGTCTTGAGCTGACCGCTGACTTCGACCGCCGTATCCTGCGTCGCCTGGCCTTCGAAGTGGTTATCGCTCTCGCGCAGTTCCAGCCCGGTCTCACTGGCCAGGATCTTCGCCACTCGCGCACCGAACTCAGGATGAGCGTTGATCCCGGTGCCGACCGCAGTTCCGCCGATTGCAAGCTGGCCAAGCCTCGGGAATGTAGCCGCAATCCGGTCCCGGGACTGTTTGACCTGCGCGGCCCAGCCGCCGACGGCCTGACCGACGGTAACCGGCATGGCATCCATCAGATGGGTTCGTCCCATCTTGACGATGTCCTTTGTTTGCTGAGCCTTCTGCTCGAGCGTTGTGTGAAGATGATCCATGGCCGGGAACAGCAGTTCGTTGATCGCCAGCGCAGTAGACAGGTGGATACTTGTTGGAATGACGTCGTTACTGCTCTGGGACATATTGACATCGTCGTTCGGATGTACCGGACGCTCGGTCCCGGCGATCTGAGCAGCGCGGTAGGCAATGACCTCGTTTGCGTTCATATTGGTCGAGGTGCCGGAACCGGTCTGGAAGATGTCGATCGGGAAGTGCTCGTCCCACTTGCCATCGGCAACTTCCTGTGCAGCCTCTTTGATCAGATCCGCCTTCTGCCCGTCGAGCAATCCGAGATCTGCGTTTGCCTGGGCGGCTGCTTTTTTGATCAGGCCAAGCGCCCGGATCATCTGGCGCGTGTAGCGAAGCTCGCTGATCGGAAAGTTCTCAACTGCCCGGGCGGTTGAGGCGCCATACATCGCATCAGCCGGCACCTGCATTTCGCCCATGCTGTCGCGTTCGATTCGTGTCTTTCCAGAATCCGAAGCCATTCGACTCACTCCACTCTCGAAAACGTGTTCGATCCTTCTCCACCGCAATTTTCTGGTGCGAGGATACACCAGCCCCGGCGTTCTCACATATGCAACCCGAAGGAAGTCATCGTTCCGGTGATAAAATGCTCGCTGCGGACTTCCGGGAGAGGAGAGTGAGGACGTGATGGCGGAGCGGAAACTCTCAAATCAGGAACATCAGCCGGTGCCACTCGACTTCGATCGATTGCCGATCGAGACAAGTAGGACTCGATCCAGCGCATTTCTGGAAACGATGAAAAAGCGTCGATCCATCCGCAAGTTCTCACCCGAACCAGTGCCATTCGAACTGATCCAGAACGCCGTCGCAACCGCTGGAACTGCGCCGTCGGGAGCGAATCAGCAGCCATGGACGTTCGTGGTCATTTCCGACCAGGCGACCAAGGATCA
>SLMJ01000399.1 GCA_007133615.1 Thermomicrobiaceae bacterium
GTTCTGCAGTCCTGGCGATGGGGCGAGTTCAAGTCGCTTCACGGATGGAATCCAGTTCGATTCCTGGTCTCCGAAGGTGATGAACCGATCTGCGCTGCCAGTATTCTGACTCGTGCGGTCGGGCCGATGACCGTCCTGTACATTCCACGTGGCCCGGTTATGCATGAACCTCGTCCTGACGCGATGAGCGCTCTTACGGTGGCGATCGACAACCTGGCACGTGAAGAGCGAGCAGTCGTGTGTTTCTGCGAGCCGGAGAATGATCGAATCGCGCTTCCCCAATCGGGAACGCTCGGCTGGGAACGGTCGTCAATCGAGCTCCAGCCATTGCGAACGATCAAGGTTCGGATCCATGGCGATGATGAGTCGATCCTGGAAGGAATGAAGAGCAAGACCCGTTACAACGTCCGGCTTGCCGGTCGGCGAGGTGTCACCGTGCGGGAAGCTTCGATCAAGGAAGTTGCCGCGTTCTACGAGATTCTCGAGGAAACCAGCGAGCGTGATACGTTCGGCATCCACAGCGTTGAGTATTACGCAGACATGCTGGATGCGTTCGGCAACGACGCCGCACTTCTGGTAGCGGAACGAGACGGCGAGATTGCCGCCGGCGCCATCGTGTTGAAGCACGGTGACGAAGCGATTTACATGTTCGGTGCATCGACGCGCAAACATCAGCGCCATATGCCGACTCACCTGCTCCAGTTCGAAGCGATGCGCTGGGCACGTGAGCGGGGTTGTTCCCGGTATGACCTGTGGGGCATTCCCCCGACTGACGAACCACCCGAAGAAGCGGACGGCAATGACCTGAATGTTCGGAGTGGGCTCTGGGGCGTGTACCGCTTCAAGCAGGGCTTCGGCGGCGAGATCGTGTCGTATCCAGGCGTATACGAGCGGCAGTACTATCCACGGTTGATCAGCCTCTGGCGGAAGTTCCGCCCCGG
Organism: Thermomicrobiaceae bacterium; assembly: GCA_007133615.1. Lineage (GTDB taxonomy): Bacteria > Chloroflexota > Chloroflexia > Thermomicrobiales > Thermomicrobiaceae > SLMJ01. Next base: position 942 of record SLMJ01000399.1, read on the forward strand.
ACCGGGCGCCTGATGATGGCTCATACGTCATTCGCTGAACTGATCCGTTCGGCGGGAGCAGCATTCCACCATGGAGATGCGGACATCAGTATCTCTGATGTCCAGTATGACTCACGACAAGTCAAACCCGGCGATCTCTTTGTGGCGCTGCGCGGGGGCTATGCAGACGGGCATGCATTCATGGAAGACGCCCGACGTCGTGGCGCAGTGGCTGCGCTGGTTGAGGAACCTTCCGGTGCAAAGGACTTCACTGCGGTCGCTGTCGCTGGCAATACCCGGGAAGCGCTCGCGCCACTGTCTGCACGGTTCTTCGATTATCCCGGCGAACACCTGGGCGTGATCGGAATCACCGGAACTGACGGAAAGACCACTACGTCGTACATGATCGACGCGATGCTGCGCCATAACGGTCTTATCACGGGCCTTGTCGGCACGATTGCGATCCGCGTCGGGACGGACGTGCTGGAACACGATACCCGACAGACCACGCCGGAATCGCTTGAAGTTCAACGTCTTCTCGCCCGAATGCGAGACGCTCACGTCGACTGGGCTGTGCTCGAAGCAACGTCCCATGCGCTCGCACTCTACAGACTGAACGAATGCCCCTTCGACATAGGTGTGATCACAAACGTTACCCGCGAACACCTGGATTTTCACGGCACTGTCGAGGCCTATCGTGAGGCTAAAGCACAGCTCCTTCGGAAAATCGAATCGCGTTCGGACCGGCCGTTTCCACGCGTGGCAGTCGTCAATCGCGATGACGGGGGCGCGCGGCAGCTCGGTGATGGAACGTCCTTGCCGGTGACCTGGTTCAGCACCAGGGACCAATCGGCAGAGATCTTCGCCAGGAACATAGATGTCCACGAACAAGGCACCTCGTTTGACATAACCCTTCATGGTGAAAGCAGCCGGGTCAATCTGCAACAAATTGGCAGCTACAACGTCTTAAATGCAATGGCGGCGGCCGGCGCCGGCGATGCCATCGGGCTCGACCTTCCGGCAATCCGGGGCGGTCTGGAAGCGCTTCCATTCGTCCCGGGTCGAATGCAGCGGGTCGTCCGCGGACAACCGTTCAACGTGATTGTGGACTACGCACACTCACCGGCTTCGCTCGAAGAAACGCTTCGCCTGGCGAGATCGGTGACGAGCGGCCGGTTATTTGTCGTCAGCGGAAGCGCGGGTGAGCGTGACCGCGGCAAACGCCCTGTTCAGGGACGAATTTGTGCCGATCTGGCAGACTACGCAGTGTTCACGTCCGAGGATCCTCGCTTTGAAGATCCGCACCTGATCATCCAGGAGATCGCCGACGGTGCCGTTTCAGCCGGTGCACTGCGGGGTAAGGACTTCGAGATGATTGAGGACCGCCGTACAGCGATTGATCATGTTATCTCGCGTGCGTGCCCCGGAGACACAGTATTGCTTGCCGGTAAAGGGCACGAAACGTGTATCATCTACGAAGATCAGCGAGTTCCGTGGAACGAAGCAGACGTCGCCGAAGAACTGCTGGCCATGCAAGGTTACGATCAGAACGTCCAGAATGCGGAAGGGCAGACGTGACGCAATCCAACAGACATTTTCAACTCGTTCTGCTCTCGGTGCTTGCTCTCTTTGTCCTCGCTGCGTGCGGTGAGCTCGACGCCGAAGCGGACCCTCGCGTCGAAATGGGGTCCTCTCCTGAGGGACAGATTCTCTTCGCCGCTGATGGAGACATCCACGTCTGGGATGGGTCAACCGAGCAATTGACAGAGTACGGTGATGCGTCGTCTCCGGTGTGGTCGCACAACGCGCAGCAGTACCTGTTTGTGCGCACTGGCGACGCCTATTCTGATCTGGTGATCGCAGGCGCAGGCTCGGGTTCGGCGCAACGGCTTACTGGTAATCAACCGGGTTTCACACCAGGAACAGCGGAATATCTCGATCAAGTGGCCTGGGCTCTTGATCCAACCTGGTCACCAACCGGTAACGGTATCGCTTACGTCAGCGATGCCGGAACTGACCACAACTTCATCTTCCATCGCACCAGTGCAACCAGTGACCCATGGCGCGTTCCGTGTTCGCAACGGCAGAACGAGAACGTAGAACGGCCGGACTTCTCTGACGACGGAACCCAGATTGTCTTCGCTCAGCGTATGACAGGGCAGGGCGATCTCAACCGCTGGATGGAACTGCGAATCTGTGATCTGAACTCCGGCGATCAGCGAACCTTGATCGAGGGTGATCACGACGACTCCGCCTTCTTCCCACGATGGTCACCCGATGGTGAGTGGATCGCGTTCGTTCGGCGTGTCGACGGGCAATCAGACATCTGGGTTGTGCCCGCAGAAGGTGGTGATCCGGTTCAGTTGACGGAGCTCGGCGACGTTACCGCGCCCGAATGGTCACCGGATGGGGACTTCATCGCGTTCTTTGACCCGGATGGGGGATCGTTCCGGGCTGCGGTGGTCGAGTTCTCGGTAAATGGCAACGGCGAACCGCAGGCATCGTCCCCTGAGACACTATTCAGTGAGGGCAGCATCGATCCAGCATCGGGCATGAGCTGGACGGAATAGCACCTGAATCATCAACCGTGAGCATGAAAAACGGGCCACCAGATGGTGGCCCGTCTGACGTTAGCTCAAGTCTTCCGGTTTCGTCTATTCGTCGTCTTCCTCAGGTGGCAGATCGAGCTGAAGATGCAGCTCCTGCAACTGCGTCTCGTCAAACGGCGATGGAGCACCCATGAGCAGATCCTGTCCACTCTGGTTCTTCGGAAACGCGATCACCTCACGAATGTTGTGCTCACCTGCCAGGAGCATAACGGTTCGATCGATTCCCGGCGCGATCCCGCCGTGCGGTGGAGCACCGTATTCAAAGGCACGCAGCAGATGGCCGAACCGCTCTGACACCTGTTCATCGGTGTAGCCAAAGAGGCCAAACATCCGGTTCTGAATGCTTCGATCATGGATTCGGATGCTGCCACTTCCGAGTTCGAAGCCGTCAAGCACGATGTCATATGCCTTGGCACGAACGCGTTCCGGCTCGGAATCCAGGTACTCGACATCTTCATCCAGCGGTGACGTGAACGGGTGATGCATGGCATCCCACCGCTGTTCGTCTTCGTCCCACTCGAACAATGGGAAATCAACGATCCAGCAGAACGCGTGAACATTTTCGTCAATCAGATCGTACTCCTGGGCGACATGGTTACGAAGCCGGCCGAGCACCTCAGCGGTCGATTTCTCCTTGTCGGCAACAAAGAGCATCAGGTCGCCAGCAGTCGCACCGGTAGCATCTGCCAGTCCCTGGACCTCTTCATCACTGAGAAACTTGGCGATCGGCGATCGCGCCGTCAAGCCGGCATCGCCTGATTCAAGCCCGATCCAGACCAGCCCTTTGGCGCCGAATCGCTGGGAGGCTTCCGTCAATGCGTCTACCTGTGATCTCGGAATGTCTCCCTTACCCGGCACGGCAAATCCGCGGACGACCCCGCCAGAGCTCACGGTGTTGGAAAAGACGCCGAACTCGCTGTCTTTGACGATGTCGCCAACGTCCTGAATCTCCAGCCCGAAGCGAAGGTCCGGTTTGTCACTGCCGTACTTGAGCATTGCTTCGTGGTAGCTCAATCGCGGGAAGACGTCATCTTTCAGCGGCTTCGATGCAAGCGCCTTGAACATCTCAACGTACAGCCCCTCGGTCAGATCCAGTACGTCATCCTGATCGACGAAGGACATCTCCAGATCGAGCTGGGTGAACTCCGGCTGACGATCCGCACGGAGGTCCTCATCCCGGAAACAGCGGGCAATCTGGTAGTAGCGGTCCACACCACTCACCATCAGCAACTGTTTGAGCTGCTGCGGTGACTGAGGGAGCGCGTAAACCTCGCCCGGATACAGTCTGCTGGGCACGACGTAGTCGCGAGCGCCCTCAGGCGTGCTCTTGACCATGATCGGAGTCTCGATCTCCATGAAATCGCGAGCATCGAGATAATCACGAATCACTCGGATCGCCTGATGTCTGATCCGAAGGTTCCGCTGCATTCGCGGCTGTCGGAGATCCAGATAGCGATAGGTCAGGCGCAATGATTCGTCGACGTCCGATTCCTGGTTGACGTAAAATGGCGGCGTCTTCGACGCATTGAGCACCTTGATCGAGGAGGTGACGACCTCGATTTCACCGGTGGCCATGTTCGGGTTTTCGGTGCCTTCCGGGCGGCGTCCGACTTCACCGGTGACAGCCAGAACGAATTCACCACGCACATCTTCGGCGACTGCGTGGGCGTCCGGAGCGTTCTCCGGGTTCACCACAACCTGAGTAATCCCATATCGATCCCGGAGATCGAGGAAGATCAGACCGCCATGATCGCGACGACGATTGACCCAACCCTTCAGGGTAATCGTTTCGCCGATATTGCCCGCGTTCAACTCGCCACACGTCGTGTAGGAGCGTTGTACCCGGGGCTTTACTTCCTGCATGGTCGGTCCTCCCGATCCGTCAAGCGCGAATTTTCGAAGTGCCAATTGTTCGTTACCGCAGGTGAAATGTCCAGTCAGGGAGTTGAGACATCGCGATTCTGCCGACCCTCAAGGATGCGTTCGAAGGCCAGCGTCCATGCGCGGAGCGCATTCTCTGTGTCGACGCCGTGTTCCTGTGCCTGCTGAATGGCGTGCAGCAGGTCGGCAACCACTTCCCGTTCTGTGTCGGATTCCAGCGAGCCATACGCCTCATAGCTGACCGACTCGATGTCCTCAACCGCGAGTTCACTGCGCGAAGATCGTTTGATAACGCTCTGAGCCCGCAGGAGTGCGGGAAGCGAGGTCGGGATATCGCCCAGCACCGAAGGTGGCTCTTCGTCGGAACGGGCGGCGCGTTCGGCGCGTTTGATCTCGTCCCACGATTGCACCACGCCATCGGCTCCGGAGACATCGGCTTGCGCGAACACGTGCGGATGTCGCCGGACGAGTTTCGCGATCAGCGTATCGACGACGTCCTCCAGTCGGAAACCGCCCTCTTCCTCCGTGATCTGGGCGTGCATCAGGGCCTGAAGCAGGAAATCACCGAGTTCCTCGCGCATCTTTCCGGCGTTCCCCGATTCGATGGCATCGAGCAGCTCGTAGGACTCCTCGATGAGATTTCGGCCGAGTGACTGGCTCGTCTGCTCGCGGTCCCACGGACAGCCACCAGGCGCGCGGAGCCGTGCAACCAGTCGCTGGAGATCATCGACACCCCGCTGGAATTCGTCGCCAGTTGCGGCCGGCAACACCAGGTAGCAGGGGCGTTGCGTGGGTTCGTCACCGAGTTCACTCAGCTTCAACTCGAACTGTTCGGGTTCCCCGGTCATCGGAATGAGCCGTACGTCTGTGTCCGGGCGGAACCGGCGGGTGAGAATTCGCTGGAGATCCTGCCCGGTGCTCGCCGGAACAACGTTGGTCACGATACTCGTTTGCACGCTACTGAACGGCAGGGCACCGGCATTGAACGGCGTCTGACGTTCGATATCCAGCAGGGTCATAAGGTCGATAAATGCGGGAGAACCACCGGCGATGCCGAGCAGGTCAGTGAGAACGACCGGAACCGGTTCATCGAAGAGCTCCAGTTCGATCGTTCCGGCAGTCTCCTGATTTAACAGAAACTGCATGGTGGCATCGCCGAGCATTGGATGCCCGGGAACGACATAGCCGACGCTGTTATCGACAGAGGCACTCTGCAGGCGCGCTATAAGGTTCGCGCCCCAGGCAACCGTCCAGAAATCAGTATCGAGCGCTGGCTCATCCAGAACATATGAGATCGTTTCCGGCGGGTCAGGAATCGGAGATCGCGAGACGATCGGCATTTTCGGCAGGTCATTGATGTGTTCTGCCGAAATCACGGTAACGCGCAGCGGAACCGGGCTCACGTCTTGCTCATCTCCTTCGAGCTTCCGTTCATGCTGAGGACCGCCAGGAACGCTTCCTGTGGGATTTCGACGCTGCCGACCATCTTCATGCGCTGCTTACCCTCTTTCTGGCGTTCGAGGAGCTTGCGCTTCCGGGTGACGTCACCGCCGTAGCACTTGGACAGCACGTTCTTGCGCATCGCCTTGACTGTCTCCCGGGCGATAATCCGGCTACCGATCGACGCCTGCAGTGGCACATCAAACATCTGACGCGGAATCAGTTCACGCAGCCGCTGAATCAGATCTCGACCACGATGGTACGCATCATCCCGGTGGGTAATCATCGAGAGTGCGTCCACTGACTGGCCGTTGACAAGGATATCGAGCTTCACAAGATTGGCCGGCATGTACCCTGTAACGTGATAGTCGAGGCTGGCGTATCCCTGAGTACGGGACTTCAACTGATCGTAGAAATCGACGATCAACTCGCCCAGAGGCACGCCGAACGTGAGATGGACACGGTTCTCATCAAGATATTCCATGTTGGAAAGCTCGCCTCGGCGACTGGTCACGAGATCCATCAGCGCGCCGATATACTGACTCGGAGACAGAATCGAAACCTCGGTCCACGGCTCGCGGATTTCGTCTATCTCGCCCGGATTGGGCAGCGACGACGGATTATCAACCGCGAGGACTGTGCCGTCTGTCTTGAGCACTTCGTACTCCACGCTCGGCGCGGTCGCCAGGAGCTCGATGTCATACTCGCGCTCCAGTCGCTCCTGGACAATCTCCATGTGCAGGAGCCCAAGGAATCCACACCGGAAACCGAAGCCAAGGGCATCGGACGATTCAGGCTCGAAAACCAGCGACGCGTCGTTGAGCTTGAGCCGTTCCAGCGCGTCACGCAGTTGCGGGTACTCTTCGCCCTCAACCGGGAAGAGGCCGGCGAACACCATTGGTTGTGCCGGACGATATCCCGGCAGCGGGCCCTCGGCCGGGTTGTTGGCCAGCGTGATCGTATCGCCGACTTCACAATCGCCGACATTCTTGAGGCCGGTGGCGACGTAGCCGACTTCCCCGGCAGTGAGTTCGTCGCGACTGAGCATTGCCGGTCGGAAGATACCCAGATCGAGAATCTCGGTGTTCTTCTCCCGCTGCATCATGCGAATCGTATCGTCCTGACCCAGACGGCCATCCACGACCTTGATGTAGGCAATCACGCCCTTGTACGGGTCGTAGTGAGAATCGAAGATCATCGCCCGAAGCGGCTTATCTGGATCTCCCTGCGGCGGCGGAATCTGAGCGACAATTGCTTCCAGAACCTCGGGTACACCGGTTCCGTCCTTCGCCGAGGCCGCAATGACTTCTTCTTCCAGGAGGCCAACCATGTTGCCAAGATCCTGCTTGACTTGCTCCGGGTTGGCGTTGGGCAGGTCGATCTTGTTGATGACAGCAACCAGTTCGAGCCCGGTTTCGATCGCCAGGTGAACGTTCGCCATGGTCTGAGCCTCAATGCCCTGGGCGGCGTCGACAACGAGGATCGCGCCCTCGCATGCAGCCAGGCTCCGGCTTACCTCATAGGAGAAGTCCACGTGCCCGGGAGTATCAATCAGATTCAGCTCGTAGATGTTCCCGTCGGAAGCTTCATAATCCATTCGGACCGCCCGAGCTTTGATGGTGATCCCCTTCTCGCGCTCGAGATCCATCGAGTCGAGCATTTGCTCCATCATGTCGCGGTCGCTCACGGTGTGCGTGTGCTCGAGCAGGCGATCGGCCAGCGTCGACTTTCCGTGGTCGATATGAGCGATGATGCTGAAATTCCGTATGTAACGCTGGTCTTTCATGCTCGCTACCCTGCTGATTCCGACGCGGTTAATCCAAATGACAAGTATACCGGAGCAGACTGTTCATTTCAGATCAGCTTGTTGCCCGCCCGGGAAGGCGGGAGCCGATCCGCTCCAGTAACATCAAGAGTTCAGGGGCTCGCAGATACCACGCCGCGCAGAGGTACGTGGCGCCGGCGGTGGAAAGGGCGAACAGAAAGAGGCCGATGCTCCAGATCGAGCGCCCGTCGGTGGGATCGGTCGCCTCGGCAACCGGACCACTGATCCAGAGGGCAACGATCGCCATGACAATTGCGGCCGCCGACGTCCGCAGAACTGACACGAGGAGCGGCGATCCAAGCCCGCCGATTCTTCGGTAAATAACTGCGATCAGCACCGCAGCTTCAATCGAGGTCGTGATCGAAATACTCAGCGCGAGACCGCCATGGCCGAGTACAGGCGCCAGGAACCAGCTTAATGCGATATTCGCGGCTATTGTCAGCACGGCCGCGATCACCGGTGTCCTGGTGTCCTGCATGGCGTAGAAGGCTCTGGTGATTGCCTCAACGACCGCGAATGCGATCAATCCGACGGCGAAGTACGCCAGCGCCGTGGCGACCAGTTGTGTTGATTCCTCGGTAAACGTACCGAATTGCAGAATCATCTGGACTATGCTCTCCCGGAACGTGATCAACCCGATTGCTGCCGGGAAGGTCAGAAACAGGAGTGGCCCGAGTGCACGCGCCAGTGTCTGCTTCATCTGCTCGAGTTGACCGAGTTCGAACTGTCTGGCCATAAGCGGGAATATCACGGTGGACAGACTCAGTGCCAGTACGCCGTGAGGCAGCATGAAAAGCTGGTATGCGTAGTTCAGGGCTGAAACCCGGGATTCACCGAGACGTGAGCCGAAGTTTGTCATCACGATGATGTTGACCTGGAATGCGGCCTGCCCGATGATTCGCGGGGCCATCAGCCAGGCGACCATGCCAAGCCCTTCGGTTTTCAGATCGAACGATGGACGGAAACTCCAGCCGCGCAGTCCCAGATCCACGAACTGAATGGTGGCGTGGGCTGCTGCGCCGACGACCACGCCATACGCCAGTCCATAGGTGCCGTATTCCGGGGCGAGGACCAGCGCGCCGAAGATGATGCCGACGTTGTAGAGCACCGGCGCAATTGCCGGGAGCGTGAAAGCGTCCTGGGCCTCCAGCATCCCTTTCGCGGCGGCACCGAGACCGAGCAGGAGCGGAGACAGGAGCAGCAGTCGCGTCAGATTGACCGCGAGTTCCCGTTCTTCGCCGGCGAGACCCGGAGCAATGAGCGTGCCAATCAGTGGGCCGGCAAACAGGAACACGAGTTGGGCGACGATCAACAGAACGAGGACTGTGTACGTGAGAACAGTGCTCGCGAGCCTCCACGCTTTCTGGTAGTCGCCCCGGCTGATGAATCCACCGAATATTGGAATAAACGCTGAGCCAAAAGCGCCACTCATTACCACGAGAAAGAGAAGGTCAGGGATCCGAAATGCGGCAACGTAGGCGTCATATTCGGGGCTAGTTCCGAACTGGCGGGCGATCAGAACCTCTCGCAGCAATCCAAGAATCCGGCTGACGACGAACGCCCCCGCAACGATCGCGGCATTGACCGCAACTGATCGGGTAGTCAGCCGGGCGTCACTGTTTTCTTCGTCTGAGCTGCGTTTCCCCTGCTCATCCATCGCGCGTTATTGTACGCGAGACAGCTTGTCGAAACGGATGTTCGCTGCTAGAATTTATCGGGTTGGTAGCGTGCTACCAGCGATGTTTTGTGCTGAGAAGATCGAAAGGTGGACGTCTTGCCGAATATCAAGTCAGCTGAAAAGCGGGTGCACGTTTCTGAGCGCCGTCGACAGCGAAACCGCGTGTACATTTCCGCGGCGAGGACACGCATTCGCCGGGCCGAAAAGCTGATTCAGCAGGGTGACGCAGAAGCGGCCGCCGTGGCAGTTGGCGATGCGATGAGCACTCTCGATCGCGCGGCCAATAAGGGCGTAATCCATCGCAACAACGCTGACCGGCGCAAGTCTCGGCTTCGCCAGAAGTTCAACAAGCTGACCCTCGAAGGCGCAGTCAGCTAGCAGATTTTCAGTCTGGCAATTACTCGACTGGACTCCACCTTTGCCGCCTCACCAGGGGCGGCTTTTCGTGTTCGCTCCCCCGGGAATCAAATTCCTTGTCCGGCCAGCTATCGCGGCTTGCGCCTCGCCAATCCGGCAACCAGTGCCGTCAGAGCGTCCTGCGGTTCGTGTAACCCCTGCTTGATCCCGAAGTCGGTGTCGCGAATTTCTATCAGCGCCCGGGTGAGGTCGGCACGACTGTAGTTCCGTGCCGATCGACTGGCCTGTCGCAATCTTCCTTCGCTCAACCCCGTCCGATTCGCAACCATGTCGTTTGGCCGGCCCTTCGCCGCATTGACAACAGCAAACGTCTCAAATTGCCCGACAAGCTGCCCGAGAATCTGCTCCGGCGCCTGACCCGAATCCAGCGCAAGTTCAAGCTGTTTGATTGCCCGGGACTGGTCCCGGTCGGCGATGGCGTTGCTCAGGCCCCAGATATCGAGTGCGTCTGCATTGGCAACGAGTTCGGCAATCATATCGCTGGTAATCTCGGCGTTCGGACCGGCTGCGGTGGCCAGTTTCGCGATCTCCGAATCGAGTCGCTGCAGGTCCGGCGGAACGTCATCACGCCGCGCAGCCTGGCGCCAGGTGCCCGGAAACAGCGCCTCGACGAGCCGGGTTGCCGTCGCGCCGTCGAGCACGGCCTCGTAACGGCGGGCGCGCTCTGTTGCCCAGTCGATCAGCTTCCGGCCGCGAGGAACTGTTACCTCGTCGACCGTGATGTCCGCAGCAAACGATCGCACTCGCTTCTCATCGGCTGCCTTTAGCGATTTCTCAATGATGATCACCCAGACACCCGGAGCGACAGAGCCGAGAAGCCGCAGCGGGTCACCGTCGTCCGCAGACGCCTTGCGTCGTCGCCCACTGGTCGGTGTAATGAGGTCGTAGCAGATAACCAGCCGGTCGGCACCGAAGAATCCGGGCGAGCCTGCCGCCGCGGCAATCTCGTCGGTCACCGAGCTAGCCTGTTCAAAGACAGACGTACTGAGTCCAGTCGGGTCAATAGCGTTGCTGGCAGCCTGCACCCGCTCTTTGATCTGCAGATGGTTATCGCCATAAAGCAGGGTGATCGATGACGACAGTGGATTCGCAGTCATCGGCTTCCCATCATTGCGGGTGGGTAGAAAGAAGGAAGCTGAGTCCTGACGCTGACACACTGCTAAGGTCTTGAACCTGCAAAAGCAGGTGGGTGCCGCAACCCCGGATCCCACGGGATCCGCTTAGCAGCTCCCGTTTGTTATCTTACGTTGGCTCAAAACACTATCTGCAGTGCATCGAGCACAGGACTCAACCCCACCCATACTACCACCGTCGGGCGGACTCCTTCAAGGCAGATTAGATCATGCGTTCTATGTCGAGGGGTCACATGCGATCTTTCGCTTGCCGGCCTTTCGCTTGCCCCTTAGAATCGCGATGAACAGGAGGGAGTCAGGGATGCGAATCGCAATGACGCGGAAGATCCCGGCAGTAGCGGAAGAGATTCTGAAGGAACTCGGTGACGTTGACGTCTGGCCAGAGCAGTTGCCTCCATCTCCGGAGAAGCTGCTGGAACTCGCCAGCGGACGCGACGGCCTCGTAACCACCTTGAACGATCGGATCGATGGCGCCTTCCTGGACCAGGTTCCAGAAGTGAAGGTAGTCAGCAATTTCGCCGTCGGCTTCGACAACATTGACGTCGATGCCTGCACGCAGCGCGGTGTGGCGGTATGCATCACTCCCGACGTGCTGACCGATACGACGGCAGACTTCGCATTTGCCCTGCTCATGGCTGCGGCACGGCGCGTGTCCGAGTCACATCAGTCAATTCCGAAGGGTGAATGGAAGACCTGGGAACCGCTCGGCTATCTTGGGCAGGACGTCCACGGTGCTACGCTGGGAATCGTCGGGATGGGCAGAATCGGGGTCGCGATGGCAAAGCGCGCCTCCGGTTTCGGCATGCCTGTCATCTACTCCGATATGAACCGGAACGAGCATGCCGAACAGGAACTGGGGGTAGAGTACGTCGAGTTCAACGATCTGCTTCAGCGCAGCGACTTCGTCTCGGTTCATACCCCGTTGACACCGCAGACACGGGGCCTTTTCGGGGCCGCTCAGTTTCAGGCAATGAAGGAAAGTGCGGTTCTGATCAACACTGCGCGCGGGCCGGTCGTCGATACCGATGCGCTGGTTGAGGCGTTGCAATCCGGTGAGATCTGGGGAGCAGGTCTCGATGTCACTGATCCGGAGCCGCTTCCAGCTGATCATCCTTTGCTTTCGATCGATCGCGCCGTCATCTGCCCGCACATTGCCAGTGCCAGTGAAACGACGCGTTCTCGCATGGCGCAGCTCGCCGCGGAAAATGTGAAGGCTGTCCTCACGAAGACAACGCCGCCACGCTGCCTGAATCCGGAGGTACTCTCCAGTGACTGATAGCCCCACGCGTCGAGTGGTCATTACCGGCATGGGTATACACTGCCCGATCGGATCGACACTCGACGACGTCTGGACATCGATCACCACCGGCAAGACCGGCACCGGTCCGATCACTCGCTTTGATGCGACCGATCTGGACTCGCAGGTCGCGGGAGAGGTAAGTGATTTCGATCCACGTCAGTATCTGCCGGCAAAGGAAGCCAGGCGAGCCGATCGCTACGTCTCACTGGCTGTTGCCTCCAGCCTCGAGGCGATCGAACACGCCGGACTCACGATCAATGAAGGGAACTCCGAACGGATCGGTGTGTTGATCGGAACGGCGATGGGCGGGATGGAGACCATCGAGAAGGAACTGGGTGTCCTGGCCGAACGAGGCCCGGGCAGAGTCAGCCCGTTCTTCGTCCCGATGTATCTGGCGGATATGGCGAGTGGCTACGTTTCAATCACAATCGGGGCGCGCGGACCGAACCTGGCAACGCTCTCGGCCTGTGCAAGTGCCGCTCATGCGATCGGTGAAAGCGCCGAGATCATACGACGCGGCGACGCTGACGTGATGCTCGCCGGAGGCTCCGAGGCGGCGGTCACGAGAGGGTCGGTCGCCGGATTTGCCGCGCTCCAGGCTCTATCGACCCGAAACGACGACGGGGAGACGGCCAGCCGCCCGTTTGACTCGACTCGAGATGGGTTCGTGATTGCCGAAGGTGCGGCTGTTCTGGTCCTGGAATCTCTGGAGCATGCGACCAACCGCGGGGCCGAGATACTCGCCGAAGTGACCGGCTACGGATTGACTGCAGACGCCTCGCACATCGTGCAGCCGGCGTCCGACGGTGGTGGAGCGGCCAGGGCAATGCGACACGCAATCGATCGCATGGGAATCACCCCCGCAGAGGTCGATTACATCAACGCGCACGGTACATCGACTCCGATGAACGACCGCTTGGAGACGCTCTCGGTGAAGACGGTGTTCGGTGAGGTGACCTGTCCACCGATCAGCTCGACAAAGGCACTGACGGGGCACGTGCTCGGTGCCGGAGGCGGCATTGAAGCGGTGTTCACGGTGCAAGCGATTCAAC
>SLMJ01000375.1 GCA_007133615.1 Thermomicrobiaceae bacterium
AATTCAGTCGGGATTCTGAATTGGCGCTGTTCCCGGAATGCCGGCCGGCACCTGATATGGAATCAGCAGTTACGCAAACTTCGTATCGGGAGTACACGTGTGAAGGACTCCCTGGAAGGGTAACAGGATTCACCTATGCGACTGCACCCACGCATGTCACGGCGTCAACTGATTCGATCAATGGCGGCAGGCTCGATCGCCCTGGCCGGAATACCAATCCTCGGCGCATGCACTACCACGAGCCGAGATGACGACGAGGACGCCGTCACTGATCCAAGTCGCGATGATAGCACGGATGACGCAGAAACAACCGACACTTCTGGGAACAACGATGAGTCGATCGGCGGTCAGGTGACGCTCTATTCGGGACGCGGTCAGGATCTGGTGCAGCCGGTCCTGGACCAATTCAGCGAACAAACCGGAATCGAAGTTCGCGTTCGATACGGTGACACGGCTGAAATGGCCGCCGCTATCCTCGAAGAGGGCTCAAATACTCCGGCCGACATCTTCTACGGCCAGGATGCCGGCGGACTGGGTGCACTCGCACTCGAGGGTATGGCACGCAAGATTCCGGATTCCTCGCTCGATCTGGTTGATTCTCGTTTCAAGTCACGGGACGGCCTGTGGATTGGCTCTAGCGGTCGCGCCCGGACTGTCATCTACGACACGAACCAGCTCGATGAAGGTGATCTGCCAGGTTCTATTCTGGATTATGCAGACCCGCAGTGGGAAAATATGTTGGGATGGGCGCCTACGAATGGTTCATTCCAGGCGTGGGTTACCGCACTGCGTGTTATTGAGGGCGATGATGTCGCCCGTGAGTGGTTGGAAGATGTTCACGCCTTGAACCCGCTGGTTTACGAGGGGAACACACCGATCGTCAACGCCGCCATCGCCGGTGAGGTCCCGGCCGGGTTCGTCAACCACTACTACTTGTATCGTTTCCAGGAAGAAGCCGGCGGTGACGTGGGCGCCGAAAACTACTTCTTCCGCGATGGCGATATCGGCGGGCTCATCAACGTGGCCGGAATGGCGATATTGGAGCCATCCGGGAATGTTGAACAGGCGGAAATGCTGGTCGAATTCCTTCTCCAACGAGAAGCGCAGGAGTATTTCGCAACCGAGACGTACGAGTACCCGCTGGCTGGTGGAATCGACCCGGCGGCTGACATTCCGGGGCTCAACGAACTGGAAACACCAGACATCGACCTCTCGAATCTCGAAGACCTCGAAGGAACGCTCGCACTACTGCAAGAGGTGGGACTGATCTAGGTGACCACGAGCGGGGTCGACCGCAAGCAGAATCTGTCGTTCTGGGGACGCGTCCGCACCTCCCTGGCAGCACCTCTGGCTGGAGCGCCGGTTGCCGTATGGCTTCCAGCGCTCGCAATCGTTCTGTTGATGGTGGCACCACTGGTCTATCTGGTAATCCGCTCGGCGGACGCCGGAGCCGGCTGGATCGACGAGGTCTTTCGTGAACGCACATTCGTGCTCTTTCGCAATACGGTAACGCTCACGGCTGCGGTCACGATCAGTTCAGTGATGCTGTCGCTGCCGCTGGCCTGGCTTACAACCCGGACAGACCTCCCCTGGCGAAGGTTCTGGTCGATCGTAACCCCGTTACCGCTGGTGATCCCGAGCTACGTTGGCGCCTACACCGTAATTGCGTTTCTCGGGCCTCGCGGAATGCTGCAGGGATGGCTTGAACCGATCTTTGGAATCGAACGCCTTCCGCAAATCTACGGATTTGCCGGCGCCTGGCTGACGCTGACGCTGTTCGCCTTTCCGTACGTTCTGCTCTCCCTGCGAGCGGCGATGAACGGTCTGGATCCCGCGCTCGAAGAGTCATCCAGATCCATGGGGTTCGGTGCGCTCAGCACGTTTATGTATGTCACCCTTCCGAATCTGCGCCCGGCAATCGCCGCCGGATCCTTGCTGATTGCGCTTTACGTGATCAGTGACTTCGGCGCGGTCTCGTTGATGCAGTACGACTCGTTCACCCGAGGGATCTATAACCAGTACCGCGGTGCGTTCGATCGAAGCATCGCCGCGACACTGGCGCTGGTTCTGGTGATGTTGACGGCGTTAATTCTGATCGCCGAAAGCTGGACTCGCGGCCGGGCGCGCTACTACCGGAGCTCGGCTGGTGTCACCCGACCTCCCAAGCGTCATGAACTCGGTTCGTGGAAGATTCCAGCGCTCGGTTTCTGCATTGCCGTCAGCAGTATCACCATGATCATGCCGCTGTTCGTCATCGGCTACTGGCTCGCTCGAGGCCTGCAAGCTGGCGAGCCGTTCGTGTTCGTCTGGGACGCAGCGCTCAACTCTGGAATGGTGTCACTGGTTGCGGCAATCGCGGCGCTGATTTTTGCAACTCCTATCGTGATCTTCTCGGTCCGCTATCCAAGCTGGCTGAGCTATCTCGCCGAGCGATTGTCATACATGGGCTATGCGCTTCCGGGGATCGTTGTCGCGCTGGCCTTCGTTTTCTTCGGCGCGAACTATCTGACCCCGCTCTACCAGACACTCGGGATGCTGGTGCTCGCCTACGTCGTCCTCTTCCTGCCCCAGGCGGTCGGGATCATGAGATCTGCACTCCTGCAGGTGAATCCCCATATTGAAGAAGCAGCCAAGAGTCTCGGATCATCCTCCGGGCTGGTCTGGCTGAAGATCACCGGGCCGCTGGTTCGTTCCGGATTGATCAGCGGTGGATTGCTGGTCTTCCTCACCGTGATGAAAGAGCTACCCGCCACCATCCTGCTCCACCCTATCGGCTTTGACACGCTCCCGATGCGGATCTGGAATGCCACGCTGGAAGGTTTCTGGGCGCGTGCTGCAGCACCTTCGCTCCTGCTTATACTCGTCGCTGCTATTCCGATGATCCTGCTCGCGATCAACGAAGACCGGCGAGATCAAAGCAGTTAGGCATGTACGTACACCCAATACTGGTGAATTCCTATGCATATACTCGGGATTCCTGTTACACTTTTCACGGAAACCACCAGCCCGTCATTGCGGGGCAGGGAGAAGTCTATGGACGAACATATCGTACTATCGCAGGTGACGAAAGCATTCCCCGATGCAGACGAGCCAGCGGTACGCGATGTTTCCCTTTCGATTCAGCGAGGCGAGATTGTAGCGCTTCTTGGGCCGTCTGGGTGCGGTAAGACCACTACCCTCAGAGTGATTGCAGGATTCGAAAAACCGGATTCCGGCAGCGTGAGTATTGCCGGCAAGGTCGTGGCCGACCACGAAGGGTTCATCCAGCCCGAACACCGCGGCGTTGGGATGGTCTTTCAGGATTACGCTCTGTTTCCGCACTTGTCCGTTAGAGACAACATCGCCTTCGGGCTCCGAAAATGGAGTCGGCAGCGCCGCAACGAGCGTGTTCAGGAGCTCATTGAACTGAGCGGCCTATCCGATTTTGAGGACCGTTTTCCGCACCAGCTTTCCGGTGGACAGCAGCAACGGGTTGCAATGGCACGTGCCCTCGCGCCGGAGCCGCACGTCCTTCTGCTGGATGAGCCGTTTTCAAACCTGGATACCGAACTGCGGTTTCAAATGCGTGCCGAGGTTCGCAACCTGCTCAAGCAGGTCAATACCACCGCGATTCTGGTGACCCACGATCAGCAGGAAGCGATGATGATGGCCGACCGCATGGCCGTCATGCTCGAAGGCAAGGTTGAACAGATCGATGCACCGGACGTGATCTATCACTATCCGGCCAATCGCGCGGTCGCGAAGTTCGTCGGCCAGGGAACATTCGTCCCGGCGACGGTTGCTGGTTCGGTCGCCGAATCAGACCTGGGACGATTCGAACTGGAACGCGATAG
>SLMJ01000061.1 GCA_007133615.1 Thermomicrobiaceae bacterium
ACCTTCCAGATCTGCTCTCGGATCTGGGAATGGAGATCGCGTTTGATGGAGATGCCGACTTCTCGAAGATGTCTCCGCAAGCAACCTGGCTTGGTGATGTAATTCAGAAGACGTTCATCCGGGTAGACGAGGAAGGCACCGAGGCCGCAGCGGTAACAGCCGGCGATATGCCCGTGTCGGAACCCCCGGCTTTCATGGTCGATCGACCGTTCATGTTCATGATCAGCGACATACCCACGGACACGTTGATTTTCATGGGTCAGATAACCGACCCCTCCGACTAGCTCTGCTGTGTCATCCGGGCACGCGTGTTGCCAAAATGAAGTACCATCTGTACGGACATGGAAGGATGGAATCGTGGCAACACGAGCTGAGATTATCGACGCAATTCAGGCGGGGATGAACCGGGCTACATCCACCTTTTCGAAGCTGTCAGAAGATCAGCTCGAGACACAGATTCACGATGGGCCAGACGGTTGGAACGTCCGCCAGATTCTGGCTCATCTGGCAAACAGACAACCAACGTATGACATGCTGGTTTCAATTGCACTGGATGGCTCCGGAGCTCCACCAGGAGGATTCTCGATCGATAACTGGAACCAGAAACGTGTCGAAGAACGCGCGGGATGCTCCCGTGACGAGCTGTTGCAGGAGTTTCAACAGGTCCACGAGCAACTGATCGAGCGGACGAAGAAGCTTCGCGATGATCAGTTCAAGCTACCCGTCGTGCTGCCAAACCGGGAAACGAATCTCGGAGATGTCCTGCTAGGGAGCGGGGGCATGCACTCGATTCAGCACGCCAGCGAGGTCGAAGAAGCTCTGGGGATCGATCCTGAGGAGTAAACGAAACGAGGGAGGATGCCGAACCCTCCCTCGCTTATCTTCACATCGTTGAGGGTCGGCTATCCGCCGATCTGGCTCATTCCGCGACCCATATTGCGATCGCCCTCGAGCAAGCCATGTCCCCACGGCTTCCGCCAGACACCAAAGCGAACCTGCTCGATCAGGTCGTCTTCATTGCCGCCGCCTCGAAGAATCTCCCGGACGTCGACCTCATCGTTCCGCAGCAGGCAGAGTCGCAATTTTCCATCGGCCGTGAGGCGAATCCGGTTGCAGAACGCGCAGAACGGCTCACTAACCGGGCTGATGAAGCCGACCGTGCCCATCGCCCCTGGGAGATGATAGATACGAGCCGGGTCACCCGCCGGTGCTTCAACCGGTTCCAGCTTCGCGTCAAACTGGTCCTCGATCAAATCGATTGTCTCCGCCGTCGTCACCAGACCAGAGTCGTGGACATCATCCACACCATCCAGCGGCATCACTTCGATAAACCGCATCTGGTACGGGTTATCCATCGTCAATCCGGCAAGGTCGCCGACTTCCTGGTCGTTCTGACCGCGAACGACGACCGCGTTCATCTTGATCGGCGAAAGCCCGGCTTCAGCAGCCGCGTGAATGCCCTCCCAGACCTTCTCGATCTTGCCGCCACGGGTAATCTGTGTGAACTTCTCACCATCGAGCGTGTCGATGCTGACGTTCACCCGGGTCAGTCCGGCATCCTTCAACGGCTGAGCAAGGCGCTTCAGCAGCAGGCCGTTTGTCGTCATCGTGATGTCATCGATACCCGGAAGCGAGGCAATCTCACGGACGAGTTCAGTAACGTGCGGCCGGATCGTCGGCTCGCCGCCAGTGAGGCGAATCTTGTTGAACCCGATCTTCTCGGCAGCCTTGACGACGGCCAGAATCTCTTCGTCAGAGAGTAGTTCTTCCTTCGGCGAAAACTTCGCACCCATCGCCGGCATGCAGTACACACAGCGCAGGTTGCACCGATCGGTCAGCGAGATTCGCAGATAGGTCATCGGCCGACCGTAGGCGTCGCGCGTCAGTTTTTCGCCAGCCCTGGGAACTGCTCGTCCATCCTGAAATGTCGGTACGACTGTCGGTTGAGCGACCAATGGTTCACCTTTCCGCGACCCGCGATCCCGATTGGGGAATCACGCCCGGCCGCTGTTCAGGCAGCCTTCTGAGATAGTTACTGCTTAGCTACGATACTAGACCCCGCAGGGATTAGCAACCGCATGGTTGATAAATCACTTGATCGTGCGTTCGTTAGCGTCGCATCTTGATCACCTTGAACGCTTCGGCATATTCCATACCAGCCTCGGCGCCACGCTCGGCTGTTCGCTCTTTGATGCGCTCTTCGAGGTGCTCGCCATCACCGACCTGACTCTTGTGTGCCTTGAGCGCGTTGATCTTATCGTCAACGGTTTCGGTTATATCGATGTACAGATCAGGCGCTTCCGGGTTCGCGAGCCAGAGCTCCGCCGTTTTGTGCGGCTCGAGCCCTTCGTCGGTCAGGTGGTGATGGTAGTGCAACGGATCTCGTGCGGTGGGATACACCGCGTCCACGGTCGATTGCCCCACCCCGCGATGATCGGAATGCAGCGCATACGGCCGAAACGGATCATGCGTGATGACCACGTCCGGTCTGTGCAGTCGGAGCTGGCGGACGATTCGCTCCTTCAATTCCAGATCTGGCATGACCTCGCCGTCGCCAATCCGGAAGAACTCAATGTGGGCGACTCCAAGCCGGTCACACGATTCCTTCAGCTCGGCTTCCCGCATCGCCGCGAGCTCATCAGATGTTATGTCACGTCGATCGGTGCCCTTATTTCCAGACGTGACCTGCACAAGCGTCACGTGCTTGCCGGCCTTCGCCATCTTCGCAACCGTCCCTCCGGCCGAGAATTCCATGTCGTCTGGATGAGCGACGATAACCATATAACGGTCGTATGATTCGTGTTCCTGTTCTTCCTGACTCATCGGTGCGTGTCCCATCTCCCCTTCAGTCGCGTCAGTTGGCCCCTCCTGTGCTCGTGCAGGCACAATGAACCTGTCGAAAGACGTATTGTCGCACACATGCGGTGGTTCAGTTTTCGAGCGAGGCGTAGAATGAGTCGGTCGGAGGAAGGTCGTGACGCCAGCTCGCAGCCGCAAACTCAGAATAATGATGGTGGCGCCAACGTCGTTCTTTGCCGACTATGGCTGCCACGTTCGAATCCTCGAAGAAGCCCGGGCGCTGCAGTCCCGCGGGCACGAGGTCCTCATCTGCACCTACCACAACGGCAACGATATCGAGGGTATTCCCACCCACCGGACGATCGACATCCCGTGGCGAAAGCGCGTTGTCGTCGGCTCGTCAAAGCATAAGGTCTACCTGGATGCGATGCTGAGTTTCGAGGTGTTACGGGCGATTCGCAAATTCAAGCCGGACCTGATCCACGCCCATCTCCATGAAGGGGCGCTCATCGGCGGCGTTGCTGGAATGCTTACTCGCCGGCCGGTGGTGTTCGATTACCAGGGTAGCCTCACGGAAGAAATGCTGGACCACGGATTTCTGCGTCACGACGGGAAACGTGAATGGATTATGCGGCGCATCGAGCGGACAATCGAGCGCTTACCACACCTCACGATCACCAGTTCGGAGAATGCCCGCTGTGGCCTGGCGAAGTCCGGTTACCCCGACGAGAACATCATGACCGTGTTCGATGCGGTTG
This sequence comes from Thermomicrobiaceae bacterium, assembly GCA_007133615.1. Lineage (GTDB taxonomy): Bacteria > Chloroflexota > Chloroflexia > Thermomicrobiales > Thermomicrobiaceae > SLMJ01. Next base: position 3,558 of record SLMJ01000061.1, read on the forward strand.
ATACCGACCGGTTTCGGCCCGACACCACCTCACCCGAGGAACAGAGCGAACTCCGGCAATACCTTGGCATCCGTCCGGAACAACCGGTCATCGGATACCTCGGACTCCTCGCGCCGTACCAGGGTTCCGACGTGCTCCTTCAGGCCGCCCGACGAATCGTCGACGAGCATCCAGACGCGTTTTTCCTGATCATGGGATTCCCGGGAAACGAGGATTACTATCGTGAGGCGTGCCGGCTCGGGCTGGACCAGAACACCAGCTTTCCCGGTCG
>SLMJ01000351.1 GCA_007133615.1 Thermomicrobiaceae bacterium
ACTGCTCCTGCTGTTTCCGGCGTTCTGTCAGATCGACGCTTTGCTCGCTCGAATTGTGACATCGCTGGTCTGGTTTGCGTCCCACGATTTGCCCCGATCAGTTTGATGTTGACGTAACGCTCTTCGTTGTCAGTGGCAGCAATCATCGTTCCGGGGATTACTGAGGGAAGCAATATCCTCACACCGCGATCGCCGGCCGAGACTACCTGATATTCAGTCGTCCGACTCCGACGCGATTTCCGGCGAGCCAAGTCGGAAATTCAAGCATGCCATTGTGCCTGCCATCATGATATGCTTCGAAAATCGCTGCATCAGGCAGCGTAAGGACCATCCCTCGCACAATGGCGAGGACCAGGAAGGACGTGGGACACCCATGGCTACAGGTACAATCATTACGATCCGCGACGACAAGGGCTTTGGCTTCATTGCCCCCGGTGGAGAACGAGGCAATGATGTCTTCTTCCATCGCTCTGCCGTTGTGGACATCGAGTTCGAACAGCTGCGCGAGGGTCAGGAAGTCAGCTTTGACGAAGAACCCGATCCGCGCAACCCGGCTCGACAGCGCGCTGTCAATGTGCGCCCGACCGACGCTGTTTAGACTCGCCACCGTCACCCGTGTACCGTAGCTGAAGCGATCCACTTATCAAGCGAAACGCACGTAAGCTGGCTCCGCAGAAGTTCGACAGGACACGAATGACGAAACAGCTCGCCCGTCCCGGCGAGCTGTTTGTCGTTTAATCAGCTGGTTTTCGGGCGTACACCTCAATTGCGCCCCCGCGGCCATATCTGGCAGTCAGCGAGCAGACCGGCCATACAAGCCAGCCCAGTACCCCGGCAATCCGGTGATAGGCGCGATCCGGAATCGCCGAACCACGCAGTTTCAGTGAAACCCCGGTCAGATCTCCCATCAGGGTGTAGACCATACCCGCAGTGCCCGGTGAGTGAACAATTCGTTCGCTCTCAAATCCCGCCGCTTGAACTGCCTGGCGAGCAGTCTCCGGATCGAAATGAACCAGATGTCGCGGGGCATCCAGACTGAACCAGCGTCGCCCGAACAATGACGCTTCCATACTTCCGAAATTCGGGACACCGAACAGCAACATCCCACCCGGCTTCAACGCCCGGCACACTATACGCAAGGCGGAAACCGGATCCGGCATGTGCTCCAGCACGTGCCACATGGTAACAACGTCGAATCCGTTTTCCGGAAGATCGACCGACTCCAGGGTACCGTGATCAATCGGAAGCCCGTAAACTCGCCGTCCATAGTTGACTGCCGCGTCACCTGGTTCGATGCCACGCACGTCGTGTCCACGATCACGTGCGAGCTTGAGAAACAGCCCGGTCCCACATCCCGCATCGAGAATCGAGAGCTTTGCTCCTGGCGCGATAGCTTCCACCCGCTTCAGCAAACCGCGCGCAACCGACAGCGCCTCCGGTGTCTCCCGACCACCAGGTACCGGGTAATAGTCGGCCGGATAATACTCTTTCAGTGCGCGCCTGGTCGGCCTGGGATTCAGATAGACGAGCCCGCACCCCTTACAGCGAACGACCGGGAACGTACCGGGTTTCCCGACCAGCCGGTCCTGCGCGACAAAGAGCTGATCCGCATCCGATCCATTGCACAGTGGGCAGGGGATCGTCTCCTGTTCGCCCAGCGGAGAAACGTCAGTCAATCAGTACCTCGCAGCTCACCATCGCGACAGTGGTTCATCCAGTTCGTAGAGTGTCACCCGAACACCGTTCACCTCGTGTTCGGCCACCGAATCACCGTCTTCTTCCAGCCAGGTCTCCAGGTTCAGATCCGGGTCATCTGCCTCAGCCCGATCCGGCGACTGCACGAGCCAGATGCGTTCGGCACCTTCGGCTTCTTCGTACATGATGTGCATCATGTCGGATTCATCGAACCAGTCGATCGTGAAGCTACCCATCGCGAAGCCGTGAATGTTCTCCAGCCGTTCATCCCGCTGGAGATGGTAGTCCCAGGTCGTAATCAGGTAGCCCGGCATAACGACGAGCGCATCCCCCGGCTCGTGGCGCTCTGCCACCCAGGCGTAGGCTGAACGCCAGTCTTCCTTCTCGGCAGACTGCGTCCGGTTAACGTCTCTGATCGGCGCCCATGCGAAGCTCACCAGAAAGATCATCGCCACAATCGCCAGCGGCCAGAGATGCTGACGTTTGAGCGCCCATCCCAGCGCAGCGGACACCAGGATCAGATAAAAGGGCAGCGCGACGATCCCGTAGCGATCCGAGAAGACAGATTGCTGCAGCGAAACCAGCCAGAGCCCGATAATCGGCACCACGACAAGCAAGGAGATCAGCAGCCACCACTTCTCCCGGCGACGCCAGTAGGCAAGTCCGGCGATTCCGGCAACGGCCAGCACCACATAGAGGATGGACGCGTAGATGCGGATGTCATCGTCGTAGCGGTCGACAGCAAACTTGATTGCGAAGGTCTCCAGAGCGGCCGGAAGCGTAACTGCCGGGTGCCAGGTATCCGCTTGACCGCCGATCACCCGGAGCGCCCAGAGCGCGATCGGAATGTACGGCAGCGTCAGCGCCCCGATTGCGATTGCCCAGGCCCGGCGGCGATCCGGCCACTCCCGCCAGGTGCCGATCGCGTAGAGAAACTGGGCACCGAAGACCAGGATCGTCGCGACGTGGGTGTAGAACATCAACGTCGTGATCGCGGCATAGGCGATCCACCACCCGCGCTGATTTCGCTCCAGTGCTACGACTAGCGCATAGGTCGATGCCAGCGCCAGGGCAACGACCATCGTGTACATCTTGGCTTCCTGCGAATACCAGATGTGATACGGAGAGATCGCCAGAAGCCCAGTCGCGATCAGCGCCACCGTCGAGCCAGCGATTCGCCGGGCGAGCAGGTAGATCAGGGGCAGGGCAATGACCCCGAAGACCGCCGACGGGAGTCTCACCGCGATCTCGGAAATGCCGGCAACCCGGATCCAGAGCGCGAGCATGATATTGTAAATCGGACCGTTCTCACCCGGGGCGACGAACGTCTCCATGACCTGACTCAGCGGTTGCTGAGCCCGCACGACGACGTCAGCCTCATCGAACCAGAGGGACTGCCGGTTCAATGCGGTCAAACGCAGCCATGCCCCGACCAGCAGGATCACGCTCAGCGCGACATAATGCGCGATCGTCACGTAGTCCCGGATATCGATAGCAGTTCGGGGTCTCGACTGTGTCGCGGTGGTCATTCCCGGGTCCGGATCGAGCTACAGCGGTTACGCTCCGTAACGCGACCCAAGTATGCCGCAGGAGAGAACCGGCGCACGCGCTGCCATGAACAATCTCCCAGGGTCGGTTGTCAGCCCGGTGTGCTGGGATGACGAATGAGCACACTGTTCAGGCAACGCAGCGTATGAGCTTCCCAGTCGTCAGCAGTCCAGCCGCGCTCGTTTACAAGATAGTCGAACGAATCGACGCTGGAAACTGCGTGATAGAAGTCAGCGGCGGTCTCGGCGTTCAACTCTGATGACAATTTCCCGTTGTCCTCCCAGATTTTGAAAACCCGGACATGAACCTGCCTGCCCCGCTCCCGGCCCTCACGATAGGTCCGCGCGAGCTCGGGTTCGGAAGAGCCGGCGTCTCGAAGGATCAGCAGGTGATCATGCTCACGCTCGAAGAGTCGACGATCGTAAGCAACAAAAATTGCGAGCTGGCGGGCGACATGGCCATCGGCGGCACGAAGGGCGGCCATTGTTTCCTCGACACCGGCGAGCAGATCCATCTCGTCCATAATTGCCTGGAGAAGCCCACGCTTCCGCCCGAAAGCTGCGTAAATGGTCTGGTC
>SLMJ01000332.1 GCA_007133615.1 Thermomicrobiaceae bacterium
CGAAATCGTAGTCGTCATGCTTCTTCGCGTGACTGAGCGCCTGGGTTACTCGTTCGGCAAATGTAATACGGTTGGGACGACCGGTGAGATGATCGTGAAGCGCGTCGTGGACGATCTGTTGTTCGTACCGTTTCCGGAGACTGACGTCAGTCTGCGTCACGACGTGGTGGGTAACCGAACCTCCCGCACCGCGGACCGGGGAGACACTGAGTTCCATGTCGAACGCTTCACCGGTCTTCCTGTGACCGATTGTTTCTCCTCGGAATGATTCACCCTTCTGAATCGATCGGTTGATCTGATTCAGGGTGGTCGGATCGGTGAAGTGTCCCGGAAGCAGCACACCCTCGCGTCCGCCGAGTTCGTCTGGCTTGTATCCAGTCAGTGTGCCGAACGCCTGGTTCGCGTAAACGATTTGCGGCCTCCCGCGCTGGTCCAGTCTTGTGCTGACGATCACCGAGTCGTTGGCCTGTTCGATTGCGGCTTCCAACAGCCACAGGCGTTCGGCCTGGCGTCGCCGCTCCGTCACATCCGTCTGCAGCCCCACAAAGTGGGTCAGTTGCCCGTCCTGGCTGAATACCGGGGAAATGAAGAGGCTATTCCAGAACGGGCTACCATCCTTTCGGTAGTTCAGCACCTCGATACTTAGATCACTCTGGGTCCGCAGTGCATCGGCGATCTTCGCCACGGAGGCGGGGTCCGTATCCGTTCCCTGAAGGAACCGGCAGTTTCGCCCCATGACCTCCGATTCGTCGTAACCGGTAATCTGGAGGAATGCAGCATTCGCAAAGCACACCGGCAGACCAGGCTTCTGCGCGTCTGCCAGGATCATTCCCTGACCGAGTTGAGCGATTGCGGAATCGAGAACGTGCCGTTCGTCCCGGGCCTCGCGGAGGTGCCCACTCAGGCGCACGCGCTCGATCGCATACGTGATGGAGCGAACCAGGAGTGTCGGATTGATTTCATCCTTGATGAGGTAATCCTGGGCGCCGCTTCGGACAGCGTTGAGACCGAGTGACTCGCTCTCGAGCCCTGTCAGTACGATAATCGGCGTTGACGGGAAGACGTCTGTCGCGTGATCGAGTGTGTCGAGCCCGTCGGTTTCTGCGAGGTGCAGATCGAGGAGCACTAGATCACAATCTCGTGTGTACATATGCCCGGATGCCTCCAGAAGCGAGTTGAAGTGTTCGAGCGAGATCTCTGACCCGCCGGGTGCGTCCTTGAGGTACTCCTGGATCAGGCGGGCGTCGCCAGGGTTGTCCTCCACTAGCCAGATTGTCAAAGCTCGAACGCTCATACTCACTCCTCGGGCAAGAGTACGGTGCTGATCCAGAATGACTCGATGTTGCTGACCGCCTGAAGGAAGTCATCGAGCTCCTGGGGTTTCTGAACATAGGCGTTAGCGTGACCGCGATAGCTTGCCGCAATATCTTCCGGTTCTCCGGATGTCGAGAACATGATGATCGGGATTGCCTGAACAGCTTCGTTGGCTTTCGTCTCGGCAAGGATGTCGAGCCCGCTGATGTCTCCGAGATGGAGATCGAGCAGGATGATATCGGGACGATTCCTGCTTCGGCCGGCCTCACGTATCTGCTCCGCAGCGAGATCACCTTCTCGAACAATCGTCAACCTGGTGTTGAACCCTGATTCCACCAGGGCCTCTTCAACCAGGCGAACATCACCGGGGTTGTCCTCCACAATCAGTATTTCGAGCGGGCGTCTCCTCGCTCCACGATTATTCATAGTGTCTCCTGTTCACCCGCCGGGAACGTCACGTGAAATGTCGATCCCTGCCCTTCGGCTGACTCGGCCCAGATTCGACCGCCGTGTCCGCTGATAATCTTTCGGACAACTGCGAGACCGGTTCCGGAGCCGCTGATCTCTGCGGACTGGCTTCCCCGCGCGTTCGGGATGAATATCCGGTTCAGATCAGCTGGACTGATGCCAAGTCCGTTGTCCGATAGTGAGACCTGCCAGATATCGGTTACCCGCTCCGCGGTAATCTCAACCTGAGGTGCCTGCTCACCGCGGAACTTCAAAGCGTTTTCGATCAGGTTCTGAAATGCACGTCGCAACTGGGTGCGATCCCCCATGACGGTGGGAAGACTGCCGACAATGATCTCGGCGTTGCACTCACGGATTGCTACTTCCAGGTCTTTCACGGCGTCATTGACGACGTCGTTGAGCGTCACCGGTTTCATTTCCGCTGGTTCGGACCCGGCACGTGCGACAGCCAGCAAGTCCCGAATCATGGTGGACATGCGCTCGGCGCCATCGATGATGAAATCCAGAAACTCTCCGCCTGCCTCATCGAGTTGACCCCGATAGCGGCGATCCAGGAGTCTGGCGTAGGAGCCCACCATCCGCAGCGGTTCCCGGAGGTCATGAGAGGCGATTCGAGCGAAGTTATCCAGTTCGGCGTTGGAACGTTCGAGCTCGGTCGTGTGTGCATTGAGTTTGATCTGCAAGGCGCGGTGCATCGTGATGTCCCGGTTGATTGCGACCCAGCAGAAGAATTTTCCGTCGTTGCCGTAGCGGGGTACGATTCGACTCTGAATCACCAGCGCTGAGCCATTCCGATGTCGATGTCTGACCTCGCCATCTGGCGTGCCGGCAGGTCGTAGTTCGGCCCGGGGATTGCTCGAATCGCCAGAAGTTCCGGAATGCGTATCCAGATCGGTAATAAGGTCGATCGAGTGACCGAGCACATCATCCCGATCCCAGCCGTACAAGTGCTCCGCACTTCGGTTCCAGAAGATGATGCGCTGAGCTGCGTCGTATGCGATCACCGCATCATGGATCTGGTCGATGAACTGCTCATTTACGATCTGATTGATTACGTTTCCAGCATGGATAGAATCGCCGCGTTCAGACATACGGCTATCGACTCCTGGACTTGTCGCTCCTGGAGGTTCCGCTATTTCTGAGGCCGCGCTGTGCTGTTGCTCAACGACACAGAATGCGTGAACTGCTGAGGAGGCTCCCAACCACCATTATCGTGCAATTCAGGCACATCATTCAATCGGCGCTGGATTGGCAACTGGTATTGTTGCCAATTCGAACCGAGTGTGCCTGACCTGCCATACATCGCAATCGGACAACAACTGTGAATGAAGCACCGAATTAATCGCCAGTGTACACAGGGAATCGAGTTGGCGGTAGGGGGTGCCCCTACTCGAGCGCTGGAACTGAAATACGAATTGCGTCTCGGCTTGACAGGTCAACCGGCATTCTGATACATTGCTTGACAATTGATTGAGGCTTCGACGGGAAGTAGTAGTGCTCCGTCGGGATCAGCGAGCTGGGATTTGGTGAGAGCCCGGCACCCGGAAGTTCACGAACTCGTCCCTGAGCCGCCGGAATGAACAGAGTAGTTCCGGCCGGGTCGCGTCCGATATCACGCGCCAAGTGGGCAGTTACACTGACTGTCAACGAGGGTGGTACCGCGGGTAATTCTTCCCGTCCCTTATGAGGGACGGGTTTTTTGCGTTAAGTGAGTGAGTTTTGATGGCACGTTGCGTCTGGAATCGACAGCTACGAGACCTTACCGGGCCCCTGCTCGGGGCCACCTGCAGCCTGGACGGAGACTGACACGCGCCAGACGCGAAACACGACGTGATGTTTGGTCGGTCTCCTGAGTTTCGGGAGACCGTTTTCTGTTAATCGGCATTAGTACGCGTTGACATTATTCAGAAGGAGCCGGCAATGGCAGACCACGTATACATTTTCGATACGACGATGCGAGACGGGGAGCAATCACCAGGCGCGACCATGACCGCGCAGGAGAAAATCGAGGTTTCCCGTCAGCTGGCAAAAATGGGCGTCGACATTATGGAGGCAGGTTTTCCCGCAGCCTCACCCGGCGACTTCGATGCGGTTCGGAACATCGCCGAAACCGTCAAGGGCTCGACGGTCTGCGGTCTGGCTCGTACCAACGAGAAGGACATTGACGCCGCGTACGATGCCATCAAGGTGGCTGAGGCAGCGCGCATTCACACGTTCATCGCCACGTCTCCGGTTCACATGGAGTTCAAGCTGAAAAAGACGCCGGATCAGGTCGTCGAGCAGGCCGTTGCAGCGGTCAGGCGGGCGAAAGGCTATGTCTCGGACGTGGAGTTCTCCGCCGAAGACGCCACCCGGAGCGACTGGGACTTTCTCTGCCGGATCTTCACGAAGGCGATTGAGGCGGGTGCAACGACCATCAATATTCCAGATACTGTCGGCTACACGGTGCCGGAAGAATATGCCCGGATGATCACCTACATCCGGGAGAACACGCCCGGTATTGAGAACGTCGTTATCAGTGTGCACTGTCACGACGATCTGGGCATGGCGACGGCGAACACGCTGACCGCGATCGGTGCCGGTGCCCGGCAGGCCGAGGTTACGATGAATGGTATCGGTGAGCGTGCCGGAAACACCTCGCTTGAAGAAGTCGTCATGGCCCTGCGAACCCGCAAGGACTTCTACAACGGGGCTGATACGCGAATCGACAGTAAGCAACTCGTCAACAGCAGCCGACTGGTTACCCATGTTACGGGCATGCAGGTGCAGCCCAACAAGGCGATCGTCGGCGTGAATGCATTCGCCCATGAGGCCGGTATTCACCAGGACGGCATGCTGAAGAATCGCGAGACCTACGAGATTATGACGCCGGAATCTGTCGGCTGGGAACAGACTCGTCTCGTTCTGGGCAAGCATTCCGGCCGGGCCGGATTCCGAGCCCGAATTCACGAACTGGGCTACACCGATCTCGGCGACGAGAAGATGGAAGAACTCTACAACCGGTTCATCGATCTGACCGATCGCAAAAAGGTCGTCACCAACGCTGACCTGACGGCGATTGTGGAGGAAGATCTCCAGTACGATCCGGAGTTCTTCACGTTGGCGGGATGGCGTGCCAACTCCGGCAGTGACGGCAAGGCCGAAGCCTGGGTGAAGCTGAACGTCGGAGATATGGAGCGGGAAGGAACCTCCGGCGGCAACGGCCAGATCGACGCGCTGTTCGGTGCGATCGATCGCCTGATCGGCCGGGAATGCGAGCTGGATTCCTTCCACGTCGACGCGGTAACGCCCGGTGAGGACGCCCAGGGCGCAGTGACTGTTCGCGTCAAGTGTGGCGAGCAGGTCTATAATGGTCGTGGAGTCGCGACCGATATTGTCGAGGCGAGTGTTCGAGCCTATCTGATGGCCGTAAATCGTGCGGCAGCAGCAGCGGAAGTGAGTGTCTAGCCATGGGTTTGACCATGACGGAGAAGATTCTGGCGCGAGCGGCGGGACGAGATTCCGTTACGCCAGGCGAGATTGTCGAGGTAGCGGTCGATCTGGTGATGACAAACGACATCACCGCCCCGCTGTCGATCCGGGAGTTCAAGAAGACGGGACTCGAGCGGGTCTTCGATCCGCAGAAGGTGGTGATGGTTCCGGACCACTTTGTGCCGGCCAAGGACATCAAATCGGCCGAACAGGCCAAGATTATGCGCGAGTTTGCCCACGAGCAGGGCACGCTCTATTTCGAAGTTGGCCGGGCCGGAATCGAGCACGTCGTGCTTCCGGAAAACGGGCTGACGCTGCCGGGGCAGGTCATCATCGGCGCTGATTCACACTCGTGCACCTATGGTGCGTTCAACGCCTTCTCGACCGGTATGGGATCGACCGATATTGCCGCCGCGATGGCCCTCGGGACGACCTGGGTCCGTGTTCCACCCTCGATCAAGTACGTCTACACTGGCACATTGCCGGACGACATCGGTGGCAAGGATTTGATTCTCCACACGATCGGCAAGGTCGGCGTCGACGGTGCGCTCTCGGCCGCTATGGAGTTCACTGGACCGGTTATCGAAAACCTCTCCGTTGATGACCGTATCGAGATGGCGAACATGGCGATCGAAGCTGGTGCGAAGACAGGGATCTTTCCGTTCGATGAGAAGACCCGGGAATGGATGGCGCAGTACGGGGATAAGCCGTACGAGCCGGTCTTCAGTGATGATGACGCCGAGTATAAGGAAATTGTCGAGATTGACGTAACGAATTTGAAGCCAGTTGTTGCGCTGCCACATCTGCCCTCGAACACTTATCCGGCTGAAGAGATCACCGACATGCCGATCCAGCAGGTCGTCATCGGTTCCTGCACGAACGGCCGCATCAGCGATCTTCGCGAAGTCGCCGAGATCATGAAGGGCCATCAGGTTCATCCGGAAGTGCGGTGCATCGTGATTCCGGGAAGCCAGGAAGTCGCCAAGCAGGCTACACGTGAAGGCCTTTCCGATATCTTCCTGGATGCCGGGGCGATCTTCTCCACCTCGACCTGCGGACCGTGCCTTGGTGGCTACATGGGCGTGCTGGCGGAAGGTGAGCGGTGCGTTTCGACCACGAATCGGAACTTCCGTGGCCGCATGGGACACCGAAACGCCGAGATCATTCTCTCGGGTCCGCGCGTTGCCGCGGCAAGCGCAATTATGGGCAAGGTCGCCGCGCCGAATCAGATTCCGGTGGCAGTGAGCTAATGTAGGGGCCGACGCCCCTGTCGGCCCGTGCGCTTCCACACAACGGTCGCACAGGGGCGTGCGACCCTGCAAGATTCGTCACAAGGAGATCACATGCGGATTCAGGGCAAGAACTGGAAGTTTCCCGATGACGTCGATACGGACGTCATCATCCCGGCGCGCTACCTTATGACTACGGACGAGAACGAGCTCGCCGAGCACGTGATGGAAGACATCGATCCGGAGTTCGCAAAAAAGGTGGAGAAGGGCGACATAATTGTCGCTGGCAACAACTTTGGTTGTGGCTCCTCCCGGGAGCACGCACCAATTGCCATCAAGGCCGCCGGAGTGAGCTGTATCATCGCGAAGTCGTATGCGCGCATTTTCTACCGCAACGCCATCAACATCGGTCTTCCGATTGTCGAATGCCCGGAGGCCGTCGATGAGGCTGAGGAAGGCGACGAGTTCGAAATCGACACCGACGAAGGCTGGGTGCGAAACACTCGCACCGGCAAGAGCTACGAGGCTGCCCCGTTCCCGGATTACATCAAGGACATCATCGCAGCAGGCGGCCTGATGGAAGCCGTTGCCAAACGCGTTCGCGAACAGGGGCGGGTGAGTTCGTAATGTCGAAAACCTTCAAGATTCTCCGGTTGGCCGGCGACGGTGTCGGCCCGGAGGTGATCGATGAAGCCTGTGCAGTGCTCGAAGTGGCCGGCGGCAATGCTGGAGCGGGTTTCGAATTCGAAGATGGTCTGATCGGTGGCGCGGCAATCGATGCTCATGGTGTGCCTCTGAGTGCCGAAGACCTCGAAAAGGCGAAAAACGCGGACGCCGTCTTCCTGGGCGCGGTCGGTGGCCCGAAATGGGATCATCTACCCAAAGAAACGCGCCCCGAATCCGGTCTGCTCGGTCTTCGCAAGGAACTCGGCCTGTTTGCAAATCTGCGACCAGTCAAGGTGTTCGATGCGCTCGCCAGTGCCTCACCCCTGAAGGACGATATCGTCCGCGGTGCTGATCTGATGGTCGTGCGCGAACTGACCGGCGGCCTGTACTTCGGCCAGCCATCGGAACGAACCCAGGATGCGTCCGGTCGCTCGGCCGTCGATACGCTTCCCTACCACGAGGCGGAGATCGAGCGGATCGTCGAGCTCGCCTTCAAGCTGGCCCGCCAGCGCCGCAACAAGGTCACCAGTGTGGACAAAGCGAACGTGCTCAACACATCCGGCCTGTGGCGGGAAGTAGCGACAGAAGTCGCCGGGCGATACGACGATGTCGAGTTCGAGCACGCTCTGGTGGACTCCTGTGCAATGGCGCTGATCAGCCGCCCGACCAGTTTCGATGTCATGGTGATGGAGAATCTGTTCGGCGACATCTTGAGCGACGAGGCGGCCGTACTGGCTGGTTCCCTGGGAATGCTGCCGTCGGCAAGTTTGAATGGGAAAGCGCCGACACGACGCGGAACCGAGGCCGCGCTGTTTGGCATGTATGAGCCGGTCCACGGATCTGCTCCGGATATCGCTGGCCAGGGCAAATCCAACCCGGTCGGAGCCATTCTCAGTGCCTCGATGATGCTGCGCTTCTCGTTCGGGCTGGATCAGGCCGCTGATCAGGTGGATCAGGCCGTTGCCGATACGCTGGATGCCGGTATCCGAACTGGAGACATTGCAGCGGGCGGAACGCCGCCGGTATCGACATCGGAGCTTGGAGCCGCAATACGCGACCGTCTCAAAGGCTAGGCACGGCGAATGCACTCATACCAGGCGTTCGGATAGAATTGGTAACAGGCGCGCCCGCAGGGGTTGACATGGTCACTGTGGTGCGTATCATTTGATAAAGCTTTCGGTTTAGAAACTTGCCGGGATGCTCAGGGTTCGAGGCTACCGGGCGACTTGGAGGAAACACGTATGGTTAGCACAGCACCACAGCAAGTGGTATCGCTGACACCGGAAGCCATGAAGCAGCTTCGCGACTTCATGGAAGAACAGGGAACGCCGGACGGCAAGCTGCGGGTATTCGTGTCGCCGGGTGGCTGCTCGGGACTTGAATACGGCATGTCGATCGAAGACGAAGTCGACGAAGATGATTTCGTATTTCAGCATGACGGCGTTGACGTCATCGTCGACTCGTTTAGCGCGATGTACATCGAAGGCTCCGAAATCGACTACGTTAATAGCCTGATGGGCGGCGGCTTCACTGTTCGCAACCCGAACGCCGTCACTGGCTGCGCCTGCGGGCACAGCTTCGACACCGGCGAGAACTCCGGTACCCAGCAGGGCTGCGGCTGCGGCTGATCGCCGTACCACGCAGATATCGCTGACGATTCAACCCGGGGAGATGTATTCTTCCCGGGTTTCGTCATGATTTGCCCACGAGAGTGGTAAAATCCCAGTCACACAATTGGACTGTGTTGCGGGGGAATGTCGGAATTGGCAGACGAGCATGATTTAGGATCATGTGCCGCAAGGCGTGAGGGTTCGAGTCCCTCTTCCCCCACTCTTCTCACTCAGTTGCTGGTTTTCCCAACCTCAATATTCACGAATACGAGCGCTCCCTGTTGCACTTGACAATCTGGATAGCGTCCTTTTTGTGCCCACCACGGTTATTGACCATGGCTATGCGGCATCGTATATTACAAATCAGCATATGAGGAGTCACAATCGAAAGGATGCGCTATGGCAAATACGCCTGACATACGTCCGGTCGGTGATCTGCCGGACGAAATCGGCAAGACCGCTGCCCGTGAACTCTCCTGCAACGGCATCTCCAGTCTCGAACAGGTGGCCACTCACTCCAAGAAAGAGTTGCTGTCTATCCACGGAGTTGGCCCCAAGGCGATCGCGATCCTCGAAGACGCGCTGGCTGCAAAGGGTCTCCGTTACCGAGAGAGTTAGTGCACACACGTTGCCTGCTACATCATGTCAATTACCCCTTCCGGCCGGATACTGAACACGGAGTCAATGGAACGAACGAAGCCGCCCGGCATATTTGCCGGGCGGCGGCCGTTTACGTCTGTGAATGTTCAGAAGGCTTACGGTGAACCGGTCGAGGCGATGCGGTCTCGGATTCCCAGGACGCGATTGACGTAATTGCGTCCGGTAGAGGTGATTCCGTGATTCTGCACCGTCGCGGGTCCCATGTAGTACGCGGCAAGTCCGCGTTCCACGTCACCGAACTGGTTGATTCGGTGTGCCAGGTAGGCGGTGCCGGCCTCGATGTTGTCGGCAGTGCTGCCCCGCACATCGAGATTGCGGCTCACGAGATTGTTGTTGATGTACGTTGCCGTGCCCGGCATGACCTGCATGACACCGATTGCCCCGGCTGAACTGCGGACGCTCTGGTCCCAACCGCTCTCCAGCCAGGCGACTGCCTTGACCAGATTCGGATCCAGGCCGTACTGGTTGGCGTAGTACTCCAGCTGGCCTTCGATCGTCGACGGAACGCCGGAAGACGACTGATCCGGCGTCGGAGTTGGCTCCGGTTCCGGCGTCGCGGTTGGTTCCGGTTCTGGCGTTGGGGTCGGTTCAGGCTCCGGCGTTGGAGTCGGATCAGGCTCCGGCGTTGGCGTTGGTTCAGGCTGCGGTGTCGCCGTCGCTGCCGGCTCCGGCTCTGGTTCCGGCTCCGGTTCTGGGTTCGGTTCAGGCGCTGGCTCGGGTTCCGGTTCCGGAGAGGGCTGTGCCTCAACACCGAGCGGCAGCATGATCTCATCGCCCGGATAGAGCGAACCGGCATCGGAGATCTCGTTGACGTCGAGCAGCGCTTCGACTGAAACGTCGTGCCGTTCGGCGATGGACGCCAGCGTGTCGCCAGCTTCAACCGTGACGGAATCACCGACGCCGTTGAACGCGGCAGCGCCTTCATCTTCCTCGGGCTGAGGTTCTGGCTCGGGCTCGGGCTCAGGCTGCGATTCGGGAGCTGGCTCCGATGCCGGTTCTGCCGCTGACTGTGACGTTGCCGGCTCACCGGATTCCTGCGCGGACGCTGCATCGCCGGTGCTTTCTCCCTGAGGCGGAACGCCGCCGGGAATAATAAGCACGTCGCCCGGCTGGATGACATCGGGATCGCTGATGCCGTTCGGCTCGTAGTTGATGATCGCGGTTGTGCTGACTCCATACTCGGTCGCCAGACTGTTCAGCGTCTCGCCAGGCTGAACCTCGACCATGACACCATCGACCGGGAGGATCAGGAGTTCCTGTCCCGGGAGAATGAAGTCCGGATTCGGAAGGTCGTTGTTCCAGACGACGGTCATCGTCTGCAGCCCGAAATCCCGGGCAATGTGCCGGACCCAGTCGCCTCGTTCCACCGTGTAGATGAACGGCTCAGTGCGCTCGGCACTATTGCCGGTGGCTCGTGTGTCCACGTCTGTTGACGTATCGTCCATCAACTGGAACAGCTGCGGTTGCTGCTCGGTATCCGCCGTACGAATCGAACGCGAATCGTCGGCGTCATCCGGATTAGCGGGCTGTGCCGTGACGTTCTGCGTATTCTGCACCAGTCCGGCGGAACTGACAGCCGCGACGGTCAATGCCATCATGGCTGGCTTGCTGTAACGAGCGAGCAACTCCTGCGCCGTTGGTGGCTGCTTGCGTTGAATGATCGTCGGGGGAAGCTCGCCAGGGCGACCGGGTGTCCAGTATGCGGGCTTGTTTCCCGGCGTTTCCCCGAGCAGCGATGGGCCCGTGAATCGAGCCGGTTCGGCGTCTTCAGAGAGCTCGGCCCGCTTCTGCTCGATCGCGGACGGTTCGGGAACGTCTGGATGCCAGCCAAACTGCTTCTGTTCGGCCTGCTGCTGGTCTGAACGACCCGTGCTGCGTTGCTTGTCTGAATCGTGAGTCATCAAATTCCCTCCTCCAGAGTTCTGTTTTTCCCGGGCGAGAATGCAATCTGACGCTAGCCATCATGTGCCGAGAGTGGGTCTCGCCGACCAGAACTCCATCGCGCGAGATAATAGCACCCTGGCAGCATGCTCTGCCAGTTATGTCGTCCAGTCACAACTGAAATCTTAGCCCTTCTCCGTTGGAACAGCCTCCAGAGACTGTCACGGTTCTGTAGCGAGTATACCGTACGTACGCATGTCACTGTTGTCACTGATCGATCAGTCTTGAGTTGGGCACCACGTCCTATCCGGATACGTTCGAAAGGGCCACCGATGAAACAGTACAGAAGTCACAACGCCCGCAACGGTCGTCCGGTTACGTCTCACGACGTTCTAATGGTTGGTCGACGAGTGGCGAAGGTTACGACTCGCCACATCGGCGATTCGATCTGGGTTGCCACCGGAATGGTGTCCGAGGAAATCCCGACTGGCCCGAGGCTTGCGCGTCCCAGAGAACTGAGGGCGACAGGTTCGACCGAGGAAGATGCGATCCACAACCTGCGCCAGCAGATCTACGAACTGGATGTTGGGGACTGATCGACGTCGCAAGCGAGGTGAGCGGGATTGAGTGGGCTGGAGATCGCCGTAGTTGCGTTGATCGTGTTTGCATTGCTTCTGCCGGTAGGAATCCTTACGGTGATCATCCTCCGGCTGCGAGTTCTACTGCAGAAGCAACCGGATCGGCCCATGAACGATCCATCGATTCAGATACTTCGAGAACGGTTTGCCAGAGGCGAGATCAGCGAGGACGAATACCTGAAGCGGAAACGTATTCTGGATTCGGACGATGCCTGATACGATACGTCGAGGAAATCCGGTACGAAGCAGGAAACACCTGAGATGACGAAACTCGACGAACGACGACGGCGTGAGATCGCCCTGGCGACAGACCTCTACCAGATGACCATGGGCGCGAGCTACCATGCGCTGGATATGCATGAACGTGCCACCTTCAGCCTCATGGTCCGCAAACCTCCGGAGAACCGATCGTTCATGGTCGTCGCCGGTATCAATGAATTGCTGGAGCGGCTAACCAATCTGCGGTTCGACGACACTACCCTCGAGTATCTTCGCTCGACCGGTCAGATTCGGCATGAATTCATCGATTCACTCGCCCGTTTCCGATTTACCGGCAACGTCTGGGCTGTGCCGGAAGGTCGGGTCATATTTCCGGATGAGCCTGTCATAGAGGTTCACGCGCCGATTCTGCAGGCGCAGATCGCGGAAACCCTGGCCATTAATTCAGTCCATTCAGCGATGGCGGTTGCCAGCAAGGCCGCCCGTTGCCGAATCGCCGCGCCGGATGCTTCCCTTCTCGAGTTTGGACTGCGTCGTATTGCCGGAATCGAGGCCGGATCTGTCGCGGCACGATCGGCCTATCTGGCCGGATTCGACGCAACCAGTAATCTGCTGGCTGGCCATCTATACGACATTCCGGTGGCGGGCACCGTTGCCCATTCGTTCATCGAGTCCCGTGATTCAGAGCTGGATGCATTCCGGGCATTCCGCGATACGTTTCCAGGACCGGCGACGTTGCTGATCGATACATATGACACGATTCGTGGTGCACACCACGCCGTTCAAGTTGCCAGAGAAGCCGGCCCAGACGGCCACGGTGTCGGGGCAGTCCGGATCGACAGTGGCGATCTGCTGCAGTTGAGTCGCGACGTCCGGAAGATTCTGGACGATGCCGGTTTCACTGACATCAAGATTATCGCCAGTGGCGGACTGGATGAGTATGAGATCAGTGAGTTGACGGACGCCGGCGCGCCGATCGACAGCTACGGCGTCGGAACGCAGATTGGTAACTCTGCTGACGAACCGACGCTGGATATGGCCTACAAGCTCGTTGAGTACCGTGGCGAAGGCCGCCTCAAATTGAGCACCGGCAAGATTTCACTGGTCGGTCCCAAGCAAATCTGGCGTGAGTACGACGCAAGCGGCACCCCGATCCGGGACGTCATCGCGACTCGCGACGAAGACTGGCCCGGAACGAACTGGGAACCTCTGCTGCGGCCGGTGATGGAGCGAGGCCGGCCGATGGGACTGCCGTCACTTCAGGATGCTCGCAGCCAGTGCGCCCGGGAAATCCAACGTCTCCCGGCCGATCTCAAGCAGATCGGTACGCGAGGATCGTTCGACGTCCAGCGTTCAGAAGAGTTGAACCGCCGCCAGGAGGCAGCGGTTCGAAAAGTTCGTGAGCGAGAGCAAATCGACTGATTAGTGGTCGCGCTCGTGCTGTCCGGCTGCGGCCTGAGCGGCCGCGAGACGGGCGATCGGGACGCGGAATGGCGAACAGCTCACATAGGTGAGTCCCTGATCGTGACAGAACTCAACGCTGGACGGCTCTCCGCCATGCTCGCCGCAGATTCCGACTTTGAGATCGCTCTTCGTCTTGCGGCCGAGCTCGGTGCCGATTTCGATCAACCGGCCGACGCCCTTCCGATCAAGCACCTGGAACGGATCGTCGTCGTAGATTCCCTTGTCAACGTAGAAGTGCAGGAATCGCGCAGCGTCGTCTCGGCTCAGCCCGAACGCGGTCTGTGTCAGATCGTTCGTGCCGAAGCTGAAAAAATCGGCTTCCTTTGCGATCTCGTCGGCTGTGAGCACTGCTCGGGGCAACTCGATCATCGTTCCCACGAGATAGTCGATCCGTTGACCGTTTTCGGCGAAGAACTCCTCGGCAACCCGGTCGACCACAGCTCGCTGAAGCCGGAGTTCACGTACATCACTTACGAGTGGGATCATGATCTCCGGATGAACGTCGATGCCCTCTCTAACGCAGTCCATCGCCGCGCCGAAG
>SLMJ01000229.1 GCA_007133615.1 Thermomicrobiaceae bacterium
GCATTCTGGCGTTACTGTCACTCGTTTCGGGAAAGCGGTAGACTGCGTGGAGCGACTGACCAGTACCTATCTGCAATCCTGACGTGCATGAATCACTGAGCGACATACGACCGGACTGAACTCGCAGGGCGGTCGTTCCGGACCAGAAAGGCTTGTTGACCGTGCGCATTCTGCACACTGCTGACTGGCATCTTGGCCGCCTGTTCCATGGTGTCCATCTGACCGATGACCAGGCCCATCTGCTCGAACAATTTGTCGAGCTCGTCGCTGATCAGAAACCGGATGTGATCCTTATCTCCGGCGACATCTACGATCGCGCTTTGCCACCAGTCGAAGCGGTCGAATTGCTGAATGAAGTGCTCACCCGCATCGCATTAGATTTCCGGATCCCGACGATCATCATCAGTGGCAACCATGACAACCCGTCCCGACTCCAGTTCGGTGGTCGATTGATGGCCCAGCAGGGCATCCACATTTTCGGAACGCTGAGTTCCTGCGCGGAGCCCGTTGTGCTCGAAGATGATCATGGCCCGGTCGCCTTCTTCTCCGCGCCCTATTGCGAACCTCCCGACGTGCGCGCTCACCTGCAGGACGAATCCGTCGCCTGTTTCGATAGCGCGATGCGCGCCCTGGTCGGCAGTTATCGGATCAACGGACGATCCGTCCTGCTTGGTCATGCCTTCATTAGTGGCGGAGCGGCTAGCGATTCCGAGCGACCGCTAAGCATTGGTGGCGCGGAGACGGTGTCAGTCGAGCACTTTGCACCGTTTTCCTATGTCGCGCTCGGGCATTTGCATCAGCCGCAATCATTCAGCGAAGGGCGGGTACGCTATTCCGGTTCGTTGATGAAGTACTCCTTCAACGAGGCCACCCAGCGAAAATCAGTCAGCCTGGTTGAGGTCGATGAATCCGGGGATGTCGGCATCGAGGAATTCACGCTTACTCCTCGTCGTGACTTGCGCCAGATCAAAGGGTATCTGACAGATCTGCTCCAGAATCCCGATGAGTACGGTCCGGTGGACGACTACCTGATGGCGACGCTGCTCGATGAAGGTGCGGTCTACGATGGGATGGGTCGGCTTCGGGAGGTGTTCCCGAATCTGATGCATCTGGAACGGGCCAATCTGCTTGATGGCGACTTCGACCGCCGCAGTGCCTCCGACATTGCGGGCAAGGATGACCTGGAACTGTTCGACGATTTCATGGAGGCGATGACTGGGAAGCCGATGAATGAAGAACAGACGGCTTCCTTTACGGAAACTGTTGAAGAGATCCGGCGCGAGGAGCGGGAGGGTAACCTGTGAGGCCGCTCAGACTCGAAATGCACGCGTTCGGCCCGTACTCCGGCACGCAGGTGCTCGATTTCCGGGAGCTCGGTGATCGCCCTCTCTTCCTGATCCACGGCCCGACCGGTGCTGGAAAATCCACGATTCTGGATGCGATCTGCGTGGCGCTCTACGGCGAAAGCTCCGGTGACGAACGAAATGCCGGGCAACTCCGCAGCGACTACGCCCCACCGGAATTACGGACCAGCGTGGCGTACGAGTTCGCCATCGGAGATCAGGCCTACCGGATCGACCGCCGGCCGAAGCAGGAGATTCCCCGGGTGGACGGGTCAGGCGTGCAATCGATTACGCATCAAGTATCGATGTATCGCCGTTCCGGAGACCATGAGGACGAGCTGATCGCCAGCGGCGTGAATGATGTCGGTACGCAGGTGGAACGGCTGCTCGGATTGCGTGCCGATCAGTTTCGACAGGTTGTCGTTCTTCCGCAGGGGCGATTCCGGGAGCTTCTGACTGCCAGCTCGAACGAGCGCGAGAAGATCTTCGCCACGTTGTTTCAGACCGAGCACTACGAGCGGATTCAGGACCGCCTCAAGAAGCGGGCAAGGGAGATCGAGCAGAGCCTTGAGCAGCAGTACAACCAGCAACGACTGGTGCTGGGCAATGTCGAAGTCGATTCGCGGGAAGCGCTCAGTGGACGAATCGACGAACTGAAAAAGGATCTCGATGCACTGGGCGAGCAACGTTCCCGACAGGACACTTCAGTGGAACAAGCCCGGAAGATGCTGGACCGGGAACGCGAGACCGATCGCAAGCTGAAGGACGTCGAGAAGGCACGAGCCGCCCTGGACGAACTCCTCTTGCACAAAGATGAAGTGGATGGGCAGCGTCAAACGCTCGAGAAAGCCAGGCGGGCATCCTCTCTGGTCGATGCCGAGGCGAATCTGAACGAACGTATTCGTGAAGCCGAGACAAGCGAACAGGAATGCGAGCGGCTTCAGAGACTGACGACGAACGCACAGGATACGCTGAAGCAAGCCGAGGAAGAGAAGCAGCACGCTGATGCACTCCAGCCGCAGCTGAATCAGCACGTTCAGAAACAGCGCGATCTGGAAGCACTCCGGCCGAGAATCACCGCCTTGACCGAAGCCGAATCGTCGTTGAACGAAGCACGGGAGAGTGCCCGGCATCATGCCGAACAGGCGGCATCTCTCGAACGGCAGCGTGACAACGTGGTTGAAACGCTGGAGCAAACCCAGCAGCAGCTACAGACGGCACGATTGCAGTCAGGCCAGGTGGAAGGCCATGAGGCGACCAGAAACCATCTGAGCCGGCTGGTCCGGCAGCGCAGCGAGCTGGAAACCGAGCGCGAGAAGCTCCAGCAGGAACGCGAAGCCCAGCAGACGGCATCCACCGGACTGGAGACGGCAAACGCCCGGCTGGCCGAGGCTGAACGCGCACTCGACATAATGGAGGCCGCCTGGCGAAATGGACAGGCTGCTCTTCTGGCTCGTCAACTCGAATCCGAACAGCCGTGTCCGGTCTGCGGCTCGATTCACCATCCCGCACCGGCCGCAAGTGAAGACGAGATCCCGGACGAGGCCGAACTGGAGGCGCAGAGGCAGGCTGTTGAAGCCGCCCGTAACAATCGTGATCAGGCAAGCCGAAACAAAATCACGATTGACGGACGGGTTGAGTCGCAGGCTCATAACGTCGAGCGCCTGCAAGCCGAACTCGAAGATGTCATCGATACACCGGTCGAAGAGCTCCAAAAGCAGCGGCAGGATGTTGAAGAGAAGTTGCGAGTCGCCACGGAAGAATCCGAACGAGTAGGCGATCTCCAGAAACAGGTCGACGAGCTGCATCATAACAAGGAAGACCTGACTTCACAGCTCACCGAAGCTCAGAATGCACTGAATGAAGCCCGGAATGCCGAGGTCTCGGCGAACACGCGCTTCGAAACCGCAGCGCGAGAGGTGCCAGAGGAGTACCGATCACTCGAGGCGCTTGACGCGGCACTCGAGGTTGTCTCGGCCGAGATCACCAGATACTCAGAGAGGATCGAGAAGGCGTCATCCGACCTGGAATCGGCCCGGTCGGCTTTTCAAGAGATCAGCACCAGACTTGAATCTGCCCGGAAAGAGGCGAGCCAGTACCGTGAACGAGCTGATCGGGAATCGGCCTCGTTCGCGCAGCGTCGCGCCGAGCAGGGATTTGAGACTGACGAAGAGTACCGCGAAGCCCGAATACCTGCCGAACAGATTGATCAACTCAACACTGAAATCAATCAATATGACGAGCGGGTCTCCAACGCTCGCTTTCATCTCGGCAATGCCGAAAACGCCGCGGCAGGTCTCGTTCAGCCAGACCTGGATGCACTCGAGACGGCACTATCAGAAGCAGAAGCGGAGCTTCAGGGCATCATCGAGCGACTGGCAGCGCAGGATAGCCAGCTGAAGAATCTGCAGCGGGCTTCAACGCAGCTGGATGAGATCGAGCTGGAGATCGGGCGCCTGAACCAGCAATACGAAGTTGCCGAGTACCTCTCCAGCGTCGCCAACGGTGAGGCCGCCTACAGCACCTATCGCGTTTCGTTCGAACGGTTCGTGCTCAGCGCGTTTCTCGATGAGGTGCTGACCTACGCGTCCAACAGGCTTCACAACATGACCAACGGACGCTTCCGGCTACTACGCAAGACCGAAGGTGGAGACCGGCGACGCTCGACCGGCCTTGACCTGGAGATCGAAGATGCCTATACAGGGACGTCGCGGGATGTCGCCACGCTCTCCGGCGGGGAAGGTTTCCTCGCGGCGCTGTCCATGGCGCTGGGGCTAAGCGAGGTCGTCCAGAATCGGGCCGGAGGCATCCGGTTGCAGACACTCTTCGTCGATGAAGGTTTCGGGTCACTCGACCCGGATGCGCTCGACCGCTCCTTGCAGACGCTCGTCGAACTGCATCACGGTCGGCTGGTCGGCATCATCTCTCACGTTCCGGAGTTGCAGGAACGGATCGATGCTCGGCTGACTGTGGAAGCCGGAAAGACCGGTTCACGGGCACGATTCGCGGTGTGATCAGGCGTGCTCCGCCATCTCGAACGGCAGGCCGAGCAAGCCTGCCGCCATCTCGGCGCGCTCGCGTGGCTCCCGACCGACGCAGATCGGGGCGCCATCCCGGATCCAGACCTCACCGATGACCGGTAGCCCGGCTTTCTCGATTCCTCGGGAGGATGCGACGTTGTCAACATCGTGCCCGATCCAGAAACGCTGTGCGAGTGTCATCTCTGCCCGGATAATCCCCTGCAGCATGTGCGGGTAGATGCCCCGTCCCCGGAAATCCGGGAGGGTGACGAAGTCCCAGAGATAGTGATCGCCATTCGGAAGAACGAGATCGACGCCAAGCTCGCCGATCTCGGCACGCTTCCAGGCCGACCAGCCGTAAGCTGCCGGTTTGCCGTGAATACGGGCGAGATAGGGCTGGTTGCCACGGTCGATGCGGTCCTGCAGCTGGTCTGCTGTCAGATCGGAGATCTCGTCAAGTAGACGGACATCGTTGGTCGGAGTGAGCTCCAGACCGTCGATCGGATCGAGCTCTGTCAGTGGGTCACCAGTCCACCACGTGTAGAAGTACCCGACATGGAACGCCTGCTCGTTTTCGGTCGACATACGTGAACACTCCGATTCCGAAATCATCCGGGCCCTGATTCAGCGATGACAGACACCACCTGCATCGGCGATACTCTGCATCATCGGCCATCACCCGTTTCGAAGACAAGAGGAGCGACGCATGGATCCCCGATCTCGCCTGCAAGAGCAACTTCTCCGTGATCGCGAACGCATCATCACGTTCGTGCGGGATCTTGTCCGGATTCCCAGTGAAAACCCACCCGGAGATACGACGGAGCTCTATGCCTTTGTTGCTGATTTTCTCCGCAAGCAGGGGCTGGACTTCGAAACGATCGCACCAGTTCCAGAGTGGCCGAACCTGGTGGCCTCGTTCGATGGCGGTCGCGGCGGCAAACACCTGGTTCTCAATGGACACCTGGATATCTTCCCAGCTGGTGACCGTTCTCGCTGGTCGATGGATCCGTATGCCGGCGAGGTCCGCGACAACCGGCTCTACGGCCGTGGCGTCTCTGATATGAAAGCCGGGACAGCGGCGTCGATTCTGACGTACCTGTACCTCTCCCGGATCCGGGAATCACTTCCCGGGAAGTTGACCCTGACGCTCGTGTCGGATGAAGAAACTGGCGGCGTCTGGGGAACGAAGTATCTGCTCGAGAATCATCCCGGAACGCTTGGTGACTGCGTACTCAACGGTGAACCGAGTACTCCCCGGACAATTCGGTTCGGAGAGAAGGGACCACTCTGGATCAATGTCGAACTTCAAACTCCGGGTGGTCACGGTGCCTATACCCATCAGAGTCCGAACGCGATCAAGCGGGGCGCCCGGCTGGTCCGCGAACTGGAGACGTTGACCGAGCTTCCATTCGAGATTCCGGCTGATGTCAACGAGAAAATCGAAGCAGCCCGGTCCGCGCTTGATGAAGTGCTCGGGTTCGGTGCAACTGACGTCGTCAAATCCATCACCCTGAATATCGGCGTTATCAATGGGGGCGATAAGGTCAACATGATTGCGGCTGACTGCCACCTGGAAGTCGATCTCCGGGCTCCGGTTGGCGTTCCGGCGAAGCGACTACTCTCCGAGTTCGAGCGCGTTTTGAACAAGTACGAGGGAGCGTCCTACACCATCGCTGGCGGGCACGATGCAAATGTCTGCGACCCGAACCACCAGATGGTCCGGATCCTGGCTGATAATGCGCAGTCGGTACGCGATGTTCGCCCGTATCCGGCAATCAGCATCGGAGGGACGGACTGCCGCTTCTGGCGCGAACGCGGGATTCCTGCCTACGTCTACGGACCAACGCCCTACGGAATGGGTGCTCCAGATGAACACGTCACGCTGGACGACCTCCTCGGCACCGTTCATGTCCACGCCCTCTCGGCGTATGACTATTTGATGGGGTGAAGTCGTGGTAGGCTGCCGGGAAGGTTCTCAGAGATCACGTCATTAGGACTTGGTTGAACCACGGAGGGCATAAACTATGGCCCTGACAGGCGAGATCACCGAGTTCGAGGGCTTCTTTGCGGTTCGCTTCATCGATCGCAACTACAAGTCAGGCGTGGGTGACTTTCCAGATGATCGAGACTGGCCGTTTGATTTCTTCTATGACGGCGACAAGCTCGAGCATGATGAGTATGAACTTGTTGGCATCGAGATCCTGGATGTATCGCTTATCACCGAGGATTGGCTGGCCGAACTCGACAAATTCGACCTTCCACGGGTTGATATTCCCGAATTCGGGTTTGCTGACGCGTCACTTTCCGAGGTGCTGCGCTGGGCCCGCATGACCTACCCGAGCCGGTATGAAGAGGCCGCAGGTTAGGTTTTGACCAGGCAGGGCCGATACATTTGTTGAGCGTGACCAACTCCTTATGCAGAACATCGAGATCAAAGTCCGCGTGCCGGCACTGAACCCGGTCCGAGAGCTGGCCGTCGCGCTCGGTGCGGAGCCGCACTGGGCCCAAGAACAGACCGATACCTACTTCAATGCCAACCACGGACGCCTCAAGCTCCGGGAGACGTCCGACGACGCTTCCGGTACCTTGATCTCGTACTCCCGTCCCGACGAAACCGAAAGCCGCATTTCACAGTACCGCCTTCTGCCTGTCTCTGAACCAGAGACGCTGAAGCGGATGCTGGGCGAGACGCTCGGCGTTCTCGTAACCGTTGAGAAGCGGCGGGAACTGCTTATCTACTGCTCGACCCGGATTCATCTGGATGAGGTTAACGGTCTCGGAACGTTCGTTGAACTGGAAACGGTTATCGCTGATCAATCTCCGGATGAGGCCTGGCAGGAACACCAGTTCGTGCGTGAACAACTCGGTCTCGGTTCGCACGAACCGGTGCCGGTCAGCTATAGTGATCTGATGCTCGAGAAATAATGTCGACCGGACCAATGGAGACTGCCTGTGAACCGTGGCAACCTGAAGTCGCATCTCTCGCACTGGGGCGCGTTCGACGCCGAAGTCTCGAACGGCGACACGGTAACCGTCCACCCCTTCCCGCACGATCCGGATCCCTCACCTCTGCTGGATAACATCCCCGATAGTGTCCGGCACCCGACCAGAGTGTCCCAGCCGATGGTGCGTGCCGGCTGGATGGAGCATGGGCCCGGCCCGTCGGATAACCGGGGCTCAGAGGAGTTCGTTCCCGTGTCCTGGGATAGGTTGATTGAACTGCTCTCCGGCGAACTGAGACGTGTGTATTCGGACTTCGGGCCGGAAGCGGTGTTCGGCGGATCGTACGGCTGGGCGAGCGCCGGTCGGTTTCATCATTCGCAGAGCCAGGTCCACCGGTTCCTCAATACGCTCGGCGGGTACGTGGGATCCGTTGATTCCTACAGCCACGCTGCCGGGAGTGTAATTCTCAAGCGTGTCCTCTCCAGCTCCGAGTACCTTCACTACCGGGGCACGCACTGGAAGACGATTGTCGACAACACCGACATGTTCATCTGCTTCGGCGGGCTTCCGCTCAAAAACGTCGCGGTCACGTCCGGCGGGGTGTTCCGGCACCAGGTGAGAAGCTTCATTGATGTTGCTTCGGAGAACGGTGTCGAGTTTGTCTCGGTCAGTCCTTTGCGGGACGACTTGCACGATGGCGTCAACGCAACCTGGCTACCGGTCTCACCGGGTTCCGACGTCGCTCTCATGCTGGCAATTGCGCACACGCTCATCACCGAGCACCTGCACGATCAGGAGTTTCTCGATCGGTATTGCGTCGGGTTCGATCAACTCGAACGTTATATTCTGGGTCAGGATGATGGACAACCGAAGACACCGGAATGGGCGGAGCTGATCACCCAGATCGCTGCCGATGACATTCGCTCCCTCGCCCGTCGGATGGCCGGGAAGCGGGTGTTCATTACGACCACCTGGTCACTTCAGCGGCAGGAGTTCGGCGAGCAGCCGCCGTGGATGGCGCTCGCGCTGGCGGCGATGCTTGGCCAGATCGGCCTGCCTGGTGGTGGATATGGTTTCGGGTATGGCTCGGTCAGTCGGGTCGGCAACGGCTTCATCGCAGACGGGATCGGCCTGCCGGTATTCCGGCAGGGAACGAATCCCGTCAAGACGTTCATCCCGGTGGCCCGCATTAGCGATATGCTGCTCAACCCGGGCCAGGAGTTCGACTACGACGGCCAGCGACTGACCTATCCCGACATCAGACTCGTCTACTGGGCAGGCGGGAACCCGTTCCACCATCACCAGGATATTCCGCGACTGCGACGCGCTTTCGCGAAACCGGACACGATTGTCGTGCATGATCCGTTCTGGACGTCGGCCGCCCGGCACGCGGACATTGTGATTCCGAGCACTGTCTCGCTGGAGCGCAACGATCTTGGTGGGTCACCGAACGAGGCCTATCTCGCGGCTATGCAACAGGCCGTTCCCCCGTATGCCGGGTCCCGAAATGACTACGACACCTTTGCGGATCTGGCTCAGGCACTGGGCGTCGGTGAGGAATTCACCGAGGGCCGGGATGAGATGGGCTGGCTGCGACATCTGTATGAGAACTGGCGGCAGAAGGCCGCGAAGAAGGGGCACCAGTTCCCGGAATTCGACAGCTTCTGGTCCGAGGGGTACATGCAACTTCCCTACGACGAGTCCGGAAGCCTGTTCCAGGATTTCAGAAGCGATCCAGACGCTCACCACCTTCAGACGCCGAGCGGCCGGATCGAGCTTTTCTCAGAAACGATCGCCGGATTCGACTATGACGACTGCCACGGCCATCCCACCTGGTTCGCCCCCCAGGAGTCGCTCGTCAACGAAGAGCGCGCAAGGGAATTCCCGCTTCTGATGATCTCCAACAACCCGAAGACCCGGCTGCACAGTCAACTCGATATCGGAAAGTACAGTCAGGACTCCAAAGTAAGCGGGCGTGAACCGGTCCGGATGCATCCGGAAGATGCGGATCAATACGGACTATCTGACGGGGACGTCGTCCGGATCTTCAACGATCGAGGAAGCGCACTGGCGGGCGTTGTCATCACTGATCTGGTGCGTCCACAGGTCATCCAGCTCTCGACTGGAGCGTGGTATGACCCGCTGGATCCGACAGATCCGGACAGCATGTGCATCCACGGAAATCCCAACGCCGTGACGCTGGATCGAGGCTCGTCGTCACTTGCTCAGGGATGTGTCGGGCAGCATACGCTCGTGCAGATTGAACGCTGGGACGGTGACCTGCCGCCGATCACGGTTCTTGGACCCCCGGCGATCAGGCCAGCCAGCGAGTAGTCGAGCGGGAGAGTACATGCACAAATCAACCCGCGATATGTTGATCAGTCAATATAAGGATGGTTACCAGGTAATAATGGAAGCCCTCGATGGCATCTCGTCATCCGAAATGGACGCCCGAGAGGCTGAGGGAGAGTGGTCACCTCGTGAGGTGATCCATCATCTGGCCGATTCCGAGATGAACTCTGCCATCCGGCTAAGGCGACTGATCGCTGAAGAGCAGCCGCAAATCACCGGGTACGATCAGGATCTCTATGCGGAAATGCTCTACTATGATCGACCGGTCGATCCCTCACTGGCTGTGTTCAATGCTGTCCGGCAATCAACGGCAGATATCCTGGAGCGGTTAACGGAGGACCAGTGGGCCAGGCACGGGACCCATAGCGAACACGGGTCGTACTCGGTTCTGGACTGGTTGCAGATCTACTCGGCTCATGCCCATGAACACGCAGAACAGATCACCAGGGCACGAGCTGTGGTAGCGGATCCCGGAGAAGCCTGAGCGTTCAGGAAGACTCGTTGCGATAGTTCGTGTTGGTTAACCGGAGTACCGCACCAACGACAAGCAGTGCCGAAGCGGCCATGAAGATCAGCCACATCGCGAAGGTCCGATCTACCGGCGAGCCCGTATCGGGAACGATTCCATAGATGTGAGGTTCCAGCTCGGTGCTCATGGTTACGACCGGTTCATCCCCGGGGTTGGTCAGCGTTTGCTCTGATCCGCCCTGCAGATGGACATATTCTCCGGCGCCGATAGATGCAATTGCCTCCTCGTCGGAAACTTCGAGCTCGCCTTCGACAACGGTTAAGAGCGTGTCACCAATTGGCGAGAGCGTGGCCTCTTCCTGGTCTGGTTCGTAAATCATCGTCCGGTGGACCAGATCGTAGGACGATGGCGGGTCATCAACCTCGTGCACGATCCCGGCCAGTGTTTCCGAGACGATTTCCGGTGGGTCGGGAGCATCCGGATCATCAACGACGGTCGTTACCTCTTCGCCCTCGGGAACGAGGTAGGTGACCATCAGGACGGTATCAGAATTGGTGTAATTGCCGCCTTTGTAGAGCACATCAGTCGTTTCGATGAGACTGTCGCCCTCGGCATAGACGTTTTCTTCACCGTCCTCAAAGAGCGTAAGTTCGCCCTGCAGAATCGTGATGTAGCCTGGACCGCCATGGTAATGAAGGGGTGCCTCCGCCCCGGGCGGGAACCGCAGCATGCTCTGATGGAGCTGATACGGTCCGTCCGGCGCGTGGCTTGTATCAAACGGTGCGTCGAGTTCGAGGATTGACGGGCCAGTTTCCGAATCCTGAGCAAGCGCAGGCGTGCTGATCATCGCACCGATCAATGCGATAGACAGCATTACGAGGATGCGCACCTTCAGCGCCGCGGAACGATTCGGCATTCCCCTGATCCCCTGTCAATCGTCGCGCAACTCGGCGCGACTCAGCATTCGCGCATGCATCAGAAGCTGGAGTGCTCGAAAAACGTTGATGCGTGCTGATTGCGACATCATACTGCCTCTGAGGCACAGATGTCTACGTGCCTGCCATAGCAGGTTGCGCGCCAAGACGCCCGCCGATGTTGCTCATCTCGATGTCCGGGTACTCATCAGCGGCGAAATCAACGTCCCAGCGGCTCCGGAACAGCACTGCGATATTGCCATCGCGATCCTCGACCCGGGATCGTCCGCGACGTGAGGCCATTTGCCGGATCTTCTCGCGGTCACCATGAACCCAGCGAACTGTCTCGTAGGGCAGCGCTTCGATGGTGGTCTCACACTTGTATTCCTGTTCGAGTCGAAACCGAACGACATCGAACTGCAGCTGGCCGACCGCGGCCAGGATAGGCTCCCGGCTTCCGGAATCGAGCGGATAGAACAGCTGGATGCCACCTTCTTCTTCGATCTGGTCCAGGCCCTTCTGGAACTGCTTGCGCCGGTCGGTATGCACATTACGCAGGAGTGAGAAATGCTCCGGCTGGAAGCGGGGCATGGCCATGAATTCACCAGCATCGCCGGTGGTGACGGTGTCGCCGATCGTCAGCATACCCGGGTTGATCAGGCCGATCACATCTCCGGCGTAGGCTTCCTCGACCACTTCCCGGTCCTGCCCAAAGAGCCGCAGCGGTCTACTCAGTCGGATCTGGCGATCCAGCCGCACCTGGTGGACGGGCATGTCTTTCTCGAACTTCCCGGAGCAAACACGCACATATGCCACTCGGTCGCGGTGGCGCGGGTCCATGTTTGCCTGGATCTTGAAGACGAATCCGGAGAAGGCTTGCTCATCAGGCTGAACCTCGCGCTTTTCCGCAGGCCGCGGGCGTGGAGCCGGGGCATAGTCGGCGAACCAGTTCAGAAACAGTTGCACCCCGAAGTTGGTCAGCGCACTTCCAAAGAAGACCGGCGTCTGCTGGCCCGCGAGTATCTGCTCGTGATCGAACTCGGTTCCGGCCATCTCGATGAGCTCGACATCTTCCCGAAGCTTTGCCGCCGCGTTGACGCCGAGAAGTTCATCCAGCGTGGGGTCGTCGACACCCGCGGTCCGGACTGGCGCCTGTGTCGCTCCGTGCTCGGTCCGCTCGAATCGGTGAACCATTTTGCCGATCCGATCGTAGACGCCCTGAAAATCGGGGCCATCTCCGATCGGCCAGTTCATCGGACAAACAGAAAGGCCGAGTGTGTTCTCGATCTCATCCAGCAGGTCGAGCGGATCCTTGGCCGGGCGGTCCATCTTGTTGATGAAGGTGAAGATGGGGATCTGCTGCATCCGGCAGACCTCGAAGAGCTTCAGTGTCTGCGGCTCGATTCCGCTGGCGCCGTCGAGCATCATGATCGCGCTGTCGGCTGCGGTTACGGTGCGGTAAGTATCTTCTGAGAAGTCCTGGTGACCGGGTGTATCCAGCAGGTTCATCACCCGGTCGCCATAGTCGAACTGCAGGACAGTTGACGTAATGGAGATTCCGCGCTGCTGCTCCAGTTCCATCCAGTCGGACGCGGCATGGCGCTGGGTCTTCCGGGCGGTGACTGAGCCGGCCAGATTAACTGCGCCGCCATAAAGCAAGAGTTTCTCGGTCAGTGTGGTTTTACCGGCGTCCGGGTGCGAGATGATGGCAAAGGTACGGCGTCGGGCGACTTCGTTTGGTATTTCGTCTGACATAGTCAGGGTACTCCTCCGTGTTGATGCAGCGTGTGGTCGTATTGTGCTCGGGCAGGGCCCTGAGCGGTCTTGGCAGGTTCTGCTGCCTACGGGGGAGTAATCGGACTCATGACTCAACTTTCGGTGTGTTTAAACGTCGCTGCTGCCGGAGTCGCGTGTGTTCTGTCCGGCAGACCAACCGTAATTCTAGCATGGAGCGTGGACAGATCCGGGCTGAAACCCTGGACGTGCTGAACTACACCAGCAGGCTCACGACGACCGCACAGAACATAACGACCGAAGGGAGTGCCATCCAGCCGTAGCGATGGTCCATTCCTGGTAGATGCGAGGTTTCTTCCCAGAGATCCGGGCGAGGGCTCTTGGCGGATGTCTTCGGTGGAACCGGCTCCAGTGGAATGCCCCCGATGATCATCCGTCGCCCGAGTATCACGATCAGCATCGCCAGGAGAATAAGGGCGATTGCTCCCCAGGTCCGTTCGAAGACGGTGTTCAGGAACCAGGCTCCGGCGAGGGCACCGATTGCCAGACCAATGCCGTAGAGAATGTATTTCGGACGATTCGGCACGATCAAGTTCCCTGGAAAATGAAACGAAAAACCCGCCGGGGAAATCCGGACGGGCGATGGTTCAGCTGCTCAATTATGGAACAGAACTCAGGTTTCGACCGGGATTCGCGGCATCGTCAGGCCAAATCGCTCGATGAGGTCCCGGTTCGCTTCGATCCGCTGCAGCAGCCGGCGATAGGAGGCTTCTTGCGACGAAGTTAGCTCTCCAGCAACGGAATACTCGCGGAGCTTTGGAACGTCCTGGAGCATGACCTGTTCCCAGTCATGCAGCCAGCTTAGCCATTCTCCCTCGGCAAGATCGTTCCACTCTGTGGTGATCTCAAGAAGCTCATCGAGCATTGCATGATCATATTTGAGCAGCTTAGTACGAGCTTCTACGCGCTCGGATGCTTTAGCCATTGGACGTCACTCCGTTGAGATTGATGAGCCACTCGTTCGGGGGAAGTGACCTGGTACGCGGTTGCAATGTGATCAGTTTCGTGGCGAAAGCCTACCAGAGTCCAGTCCTCGCCTTCCGGCCCTTTCCAATAGCCGGTTCTAGTGAGGAATCCGATCTGCAGTCTTCCCGCATATTTGCTCAGCAAGACTGCGCCTGATTCATCGCGAACGACTTGCTCAATAATATGCAGAAATTCAAACAGCGTAGTGCCTGTTGGCCATTCGGGGCGAGCCAACACATGCCGAACGTAATGCGCCTCGGCGGGTGGCAACTGATCGCGTCCGCGTAACGTTCTCCCACGCCAGACGATCCCCGCTCCACGTCCGCGGACA
>SLMJ01000318.1 GCA_007133615.1 Thermomicrobiaceae bacterium
ACCACGGAGTACACCGGTGGCGGCCCGCTCGACCTGAACCGCTACACCGAAAAACACATCATTCCTCTCGTGCTCGAAGAGAGGGAATGGAAGATCGATGACCCCTTCATTGGCTGGTGGTAAGCGACCGACGACGACAGACAGGACGACGCCATGATTCTCATTCGACGCTTTTATGTCTATCTCATCTGTGGGGTCAGTCTTATTGTCTTCGCGATCGGTCTGACCAACCTGCTCGACCTTGCAATCGGTCAGGCGTGGACTGCGATCACCGATTCAGGAGCGCTCCAGCGTACCGGCGCAGAAGTGCGGGAGTCGCTCAGTCTATCGATCGCGCTGCTCCTGGTATCAGTGCCGGTCTGGCTCGTTCACTGGTACCTCGCGGAGCGCTGGTCTCAGATCAGCCGTCCGGACAGCGACCGAGCGAGCGGTGTTCGGGCGCTCTTCTTCGCGGCGCTCCTGCTCATCGTGGTAATCACCATCATGACCGAGTTCGTGTCGTTACTTGAAGCGGGAATCGCTGCGCTGCTGGGAGGATCGGTCTGGATGACCGCCAGCGATGTAGTGTTCTCGATCGCATTTCTCCTGACCCTGCTGGCTATCTGGGGTGTCCATATGCTCGCCAGGTTGCGTGATGAACGTTCGATGGCGATGGTCGGCTCCGGCATCTGGCCCGTTCGGTTTTCGATCTACGCAGTTGCATTCATCGGCGCGGCGATGATGCTTGTTGGCACCGTGAACCTGCTCAGGCTCGCGATCGACGCAACTGCAGGTGTCAACCAGTTCGCCCCGGGTGGCGATTGGTGGGCCACCAACGCAGCCCAGCACCTCGCGGTGGTTCTCGCCGGCGGGTTAATCTGGGGGTTTCACTGGTACTGGTCCCTGCAAATGCTGGAGCGCGGCGACTGGCGTGGCGCGAGCGAGCAGAACTCAGCACTCCGACGAACCTACCTCTACCTTGTTGTTCTTGGAAGCGTTATCGCGACGCTGGCGGGATTGACGCTGGGACTGACCGAAATCTTCCGACTCCTGTTCGGCGTATCACCGGGCGCTCTGGCTGATCCGTTCTGGGCCCGGCTCGCCACCCAACTTGCAATCGCCCTGCCATTCGGCCTCTTCTGGGGGTTCCATCGATACGTCATCTCTCGGGAAGAACAGCAGTTCACGGGCGCGACCCAGAAACACGCCATCGGCCGGATTTACCGGTATGTCGTGGCGTTCATTGCGCTCGCGCTGGCCGCCGGTGGGCTGGCCTATCTCCTTGGCGTCCTGATCGAGTATGCCTTCGAAAGTGCGCGCATCCTGGATACCGATCCACAGTGGTTGCCCGAACGCATCAGTCTGGTTCTCTCGTTCCTCCTGGTCGGTGGAACTGTCTGGATCTGGCACTGGTATCGGATTCAACAGCGCGTCACAGAAAACCCCGAAGCCGAGAGAACGGCGACCAGCCGGAGGGTTTACATTTACGTGATCATGACCGCATCGACGCTCGCGGCACTCATCACATTGTCGATCATCCTGTACCAGGGACTCCAGATCGTTCTCAACGTTCGATCCGCCGAGGGAGTCGCGTCTGAAGTGGGCGACATGATCGGGATCGTTCTCATTGCCGGACTGATCCTGGCCTATCATGTATCGATTCTCCGGCATGATCTGCGCGCGGAAGCGCTGGGAGTAGCGATCGCTGAACCCGAAGTTCTGGCACCAGCGCCACGAGTATCGATGACGCTGACACTGGTGGGGCCAGAAACCGGTGATTTCCGGGCCGCCGTAGCCGAGATTCGCCGGCATCTTCCCGGAGATTTCGAGCTTCGCGGCATCGATCACGAGCCAGACGGTACCGCGAGCACAAAAGCGGAGGAATCGGTCGCGGAAATAGAGAGCGTGGGGGCTCCCGCCTCGCTCGATGATCCGGAATCACCGAAGGCTGGAGGGCGTATCTTCACATAGCGGGCGACTGCTACCCCGCCCGTTCCCTCCCCGGTGTGAGCCCTCTCGCGCCCGGGGGGGGTTGAAGTTTTACTCTTCGGTGAAGTAATCGTAGTCGATGCGATAAAGCGTATACGTTTCTTCTGCGGAGACGCCGATACCGTGGTCAATCATCAGTTGGGCGAGCTGTTCGCCATCAATCAGTACGATCCGCTTCTCGATCATTCCCACGTATTGCTCCGCGTCTCTCGAGAAGGTTGAGGTCGTAATCATCACGCCTTTTCGGGCACGATGGCCTTCGAGACTGCCAGCGAACGCCTGAACCACGGGACGCCCCACTGGACTCTCCCAGCGTTTGGCCTGAAGATACACGGCGTCTAGTCCCAGCTTGTCTTCCTTGATAATGCCATCGATGCCGCCATCCCCACTGCCTCCGACAGCCTGGCCGGCGTCGGCTCGTGAACCTCCGTAGCCCATTGCGACCAGCAGATCTACCACCAGTTGCTCGAAGAACTCCGGCGCAGAGTCCTTTATCTGGTGCAACAACCCTTGCGCCACCTGCTGTCGGACTTCTTGGTACCCGGCCGCCATAAGTTCTTGAGGCGTGGCCTGGGAGCCTTCACTCTCTGTCGTATTGATTGAAGACTTCTTCGCGGTTCGACCCTCAAAGCTTCTAAACTCCGGAAATTGACGCAAGAGGTTGAAGTCAATTCGTTCTGGTGAACTCTTCAGTACGGAGTGCCCTCGTTCGGTGATCCGATAGTGACCCCTCGATACTCGTTCAATGAGGCCGGCTTGGAATAAATAGGTCCTTGCCCAGGCAACTCGACTTTGAAACGCTGTCCTTCGTCCGCTTGGAATCATCACTGCGCGTTCGGACTCCGACAGCTCGAAGTGTGCTGCCATCGGTTCGAATACTTCCTTGTTTTGATACACACGATCATTGCTCATCAGTTGCAGTAGCGGCAGCATCACATCTTGATAACCTGGAATTGCCAATTACTTCTCCAAACAAGCCGAGTCGGTCAGTTTATGCACATTCATTCGTGCTTCAAGGACTGCGTCGACCATGCAGCCTGCTTACAACGACAATATCTACCGGGATGAAAGGAGCGATTCGCATCCAAATACTTATCGTTACCTAGGTATCGGCGGCCTAATTGCCACCACCTGCAGGCGGCGGTAGTCGGCGTACCAGTTTCCATCCCGAAGCAGCGTCGGTCGCAGGCGTTCGGCAACACCAGAAACAACCGCGTCGCGCTCATCTGGCGAGAGTCCCTGCAGAAACGAATCTCCGAACATCATCAACCAGCCGGCAAGGCCGTCCTCGCCTCCATCGAGCAACGTGGGACGATCGTAGAGCCTGGAAAACGTCGGCTCCAGACCGTGTTGCTCGAGCAGAGTCGTGTACTCGGCGATGCTCGGGAAATACCAGGGGTTTCGTTCGGCGGCACCCCGGTGACCGCGCTGCTCGAGTTCGGCGATCAATGCCCGGACTACTTGCTGGACATTACCGTGCCCGCCGAACTCGGCCACGAATCTTCCGCCCGGCTTGAGGGCTCGATAGATGCATTCGACGGCTCGTTCCGGCGGTCGAACCCAGTGCAGCGTCGCGTTCGAGAACACCGCGTCGAACGGTTCGTTGACAGAAAACTCAATCGCATCCATCCGATGAAACTCGAGCGAGGGATAGGCTTCTCGCGCGGCATCGATCATTTCCGCTGAGTGATCGATTCCGACCACGCTGGCCCCGGACTCCGCGATCTGCGCCGTCAGATGGCCGGTGCCGCAGCCAAGGTCGAGAATTCGCTCGCCTGGTTGCGGTTGAAGCAACTCCA
>SLMJ01000116.1 GCA_007133615.1 Thermomicrobiaceae bacterium
ACATCCGGTCCGGGTTGAGGTCGCTGTACCGGCCGGCCAGATCGATGACGTTTCGACTCTCGAGGTAGCCGCTCAGGTACTCATCGAACCGCTGCAGCAACCTGACGTGAGGAGATTCCGGCAGTGATGCAGGTGGCTCATGGGCGTAGAAGTAGGTCAGGCCGTCCTGCTCGAACGATGCGATGTCATTGCCGAGCAGATCTATCCCGCGGCGAATATGGGCTACTGTCAATGAGCCCCATGCCCGGAAATCCTGAATCGTGGCAGGCCCATGGCTGGTGAAGTAGCGCCGGGTGAACTCGGCCAGCGCCTCGTCCGGATCGAGCGCGCCCTGCGCCGGCGCCCGCTGCTCCAGCAGGGCGTAGGTCTGGTCCTTTCCTCTGGGACGCCCACTGCAGATGATCCCTTCGAGCTCGGCATTGATGACCACGCAGTTGAGCTGCGGGGTGTTCAGGTCGATCCCCTTTTCCCGAAGCAACTGCCCGATCTCCGGCCGCGTCAGGTGGTTTGCGCCGGAGAGCGCATCGACGATATGTTGATTACATTGATCGCAGAGTGCTTCATCGATCCCGTGTGTCTTGTATCTTGCGCGCATCGCCACTTGCACTCTGGGGCTTGTCACCTGCAGTAGCAGGCGGAGGTCGTCCCGGTGGACGAAGTGCCAGGTCGGCCGCAGGACGTGGGTGCGAAGGATCTGACCGTCGTCGACGAGTTGATCAATATGTGCGTGGTCGACGCCGTCTGACCGGTGCGCCAGTGACCATGTCGCTGGCCGGTAGTCCTGCGATTGCACCGCACCCAGCCAGCGAAGTGTTTCCTCCGGAGAATCGAACGAAGCGCCAATCAGCCCCAGATTGTAAGTCCGCCACCAGGCGATCTGGATTTGGTCCATTCCGTCAATCCATGAACGGCAGTTCCACCAGTTCTGCTTCGACTGTCCCCTCGTGATGATCCACGGTGATTATCTGACCTGGACTTAGATCCGCACTGACGATCGCATATCCGATCGGCTCACTGAGGATGACTGAGTTAATCGCCCGGTTGACTACTCCCGGAGACGGCTGGCCGGGTGAGAGCGGGTGAATGGGCCAGTACTCTTCAAGAACAGGCAGCGGCTGGTCCGTGTGAAACCGGACGCCGAGCATCTGTCGCTCCACGCCTGCATCGAGAATCCGCTGCAGTGCGTCCTTCCCGACAAACGATTCCTTGTCCATGTTGACTGCACGTTCGAGCCGGGCTTCGAACGGATTGAGATCGAGCAGGTCTCCAAGCCGGTAGTCGGTCACGGCCCGCTCGACATACGGGCCGACCATCGGTGTGATCATCATCCCGTGTGGCTCGCCAGCCTCTACGACGGTGTCCCAGACCTTCGGCGCCTGCTTCGGATCGAACGGATAGATCTCGAATCCGAATGCGCCGGTGTAGCCACTGCGAGTGATGATCGAATCAACGCCGGCGACCTCGGCTCGGGTCCACTGGAAGAACTTCATGTCCGCCGCGTCCGGAACCAGTGCCTGCATGATCTCGTACGCCCGGGGACCCTGGACCGCCAGCGGATAGACCTGGGTCAGCTCGATCTCGACGTCGAAGTTCGTACCGTGGTGTATCGCCCGGCACCACTCGGGAAAGTCGGCCGGTCCGTGCCCGATCCAGATCCGGTCCTCTGCCAGCTTCAAAACGATCGCCTCGCAGAAGATCACTCCGTTTGGTTCGCAGATCACGGTGTGGCGCGCCCGGTTCGACTTGATCGTCTGCATCTTCCGGGTGCAAATGTAGTCGGCGAACTTCAGCGCGTCCGGCCCACGTAGCTCGGTTGTCCGCTCGCAACCGACATCGATCAGGACCGCGCGTTCGAGGATCGCTTCGAACTCTGCCTTACGTTCCCGCCCGTAGCTTCGTGGATAGCAGGTATTGTTGTAGGACTCGTAGTGGATCGCTCCGGCCTGCTCGGTCCGGCTGAAATACGGGGTTCTCGCGGAGTCGGGGCGAAGATACTGTGTTCGTTCGGGGTTGAATGCCAACTATTTCCTCCGTCCGGCATCAATCGAACAAGGCTGACTAACGTTCGGTGGGTCACGCGCAATTTCGACGCCACTCCTTGTGCAAGAGCAAGATCTACCACGTCTGCGGGCGCCCGAGGATGATCCGCCGCCAGGGGACGGTCCAGGCGACACCGGCGGCACCGATCAGGACCACTATCCCAGTCAGCAGGAAAACGGTTCCCAACGACCACTGGCTGGCAATCACCCCGAGCAGGATCGGACCACCGGCAGAACCTGCCGATGCGGCCATGCGGTAGATGCCCATTGCCGTGCCGCGGGTCTGGTTGGTCGAAATCTCCGCAGTGAATGCCTGCCCGGCCGTCACGAATCCGCCGAAGCCGATCCCTTCGAATGCCAGCAGGATCGTGAGAAGTACCGGGTCGGTCGTCTGGCTGATACCGATCAACGCTATGCCCATCATCAGCAGCGAGAGAGACATCACCCCGGCTGTGGTGATCTTCGTGGCAAACATTCCCATCGGCAAGCGGATACCCGTGGAAGCGAAGGCCCGCACAGAAAACATCGTTGCGATGAAACCGGCGCTGATAATCGCGACATCCTGGCCGTAGAGCGGGAAGAAGTTCTGGATCGCACCCATAAACGCGGTGCTCTGAAGGAACGCGGCGACCGCGGCGATCAGCAGCGGCGGGTACATCAGCACCTTGAGGAATCCGGGATGCTCTGCAGGCGCTTCCTCGCTGGATTCGCCGCCATCGGAATCTTTCTGAGCGGTTTCACGGGGCAGATAGCGGAGACCGAACAGGAATCCGGCGATGGCAACGCATGCCCCGAAGGCGTAGCTCCACTGGATGCCGAAGTTATCAGCAATCGGTCCGCCGATCAGCGGACCCACGGCGAATCCGAGGCCCATCGCGGTGGCGTAGAGTCCGAACGCCGGACCTCGTTCCTCACCGGACGTGATGTCTCCCAGAAACGCCGCCCCGATGCCGAAGGTCAGGATGATCGCGGCGCCCATCAGCACACGGCCAGGAAAAAGCAGGTACGGATGATCCACGATTGCAAAGCTGATCAGCGCTGCGGTCCAGACAAGCATCCCGAAAAGCAGGACGCGCCTGCGACCAACTCGGTCGGAGAGTAGTCCGGAGGGAATGGCGGTGATCATTGAGGTAACGCCGACGGCCGAGCTGAGCACACCGATCAACACCAGGGAAGCACCAAGACCCTGGGCGTAGATCGAGAACGTCGGGATGACGATCCCGCTCAGGCTGTCCGCCATGAAGATGAACACGCACAGCGCAACGATGTCCCGCCTTTTCAGAACCTGTTTGAATCCCCGGAACACGTCACCTGCCCGTACACGCCGAACCACTGACCCACGGGATTGTAACGCCCTGGAACAACGTCTCTTGCTCGCAAGGCCCTACGGGTAGATACTGCTGAAGCAGTTGGAACCAATCTCTAGGCAATCGTCGGAGCCGGTCGACACGGAGGTCGACGGCTACCGGGGATTGATCTGGGTGGAATGAGGTGCCAGATGAGCGCATCGAATGAACGCAAACTCGGGCTGCTGCTGCCGCAGTGGGAACGCGGGATGGACCGGGAAACGCCAGGCTGGACCGACATCCGGGATATGGCGATTCAGGCCGAACAGATGGGGATCGACTCGCTCTGGGCAGTCGATCATTTTCTGATCGATCGTGCCGCGAACTATCGCCAGCGCGGGGAGCCGGTGCCGGAAAAGTTGCA
>SLMJ01000084.1 GCA_007133615.1 Thermomicrobiaceae bacterium
ATCTCGTCGCGCGTCGCGTCGATCCGGTCCAGGCGAGCGTCCCATCGCACCGGGGCGCTGCTATCGAGGAGCCGATCCCGGATGATCGACTGAAGATCGAGTTGATACTCGCTGTTGGTTCGCTTCTGAATGCCCGGCTGGGTGCTGGCCTGCTTCTGCAGGTTCGTTAATGCAATCTCGCGCATGATCCGATCGAGCGGCGCCCAGCGGTTATATGGATCAACATTGATCAATATGCTTCCCGGGGTGTCACTCGCTGGCTTAAGATGAATTAGAATCCGTGCGCGAAAACCGAGTCGAGTGGCTTGAAGCTGTATCGTGCAGCCACCTCGATGAGTATGTTCTACGAGCTGTGCCTCGAGTGGTTCATCCGGGATGAGCGCCGAAATTGCGATGCTCAGACCTTGCCGGCTCAGTGCCAGTGTCAAACTGCGGATCGCCAGCGCGAGCGAGGTGCTGGCTTCGTCCCGAATAAAGGCAGCTTCGAGACTCTCGACACGAAGATGATTGTCCATATCCGTACTCGCGTCCATTCTGGGTGAGTCAGTCAATCGCGCTCATTTCACCAGAACATTACTTGACAGCGACGAAATCGTCGTTAAACTCGTGAATGGCAAGTGAATAGACTCACTTCCTGTTAGGTGAGGCTCCTGGGGAACGCGTCATCTGCTGCCCTGATCCGTCGAGAGACGAGAAAGGGTTGAACAGGCTCTATCGGACCAAGGTATTGCCTAATGCAGATGCGGAACCGGAAACCCGGCTCCATTAGGTCCCCAGTGCTGAAGCTCAACGTTGGGAAGGTGTTTCGCGTTCGCACGCATGCCCGATTTTGCATGGTGCGAGGGTTGCGAGATGGCCTCCAGCGTTGGGGGTCTTTTTTTGTGCCGCTTAGCGAAAGGAACCCGGGCGACCAAATGTCCGACGGCAGTAGTTGTCATTTGTGTGCTCGACTAACAACAAGCGCCGCGGTGTCACGCGGTGACGAACACCTCCTGATGTAGCCTCGTCTTCCGGGGCGCCCGGGATGTGTCTCCGGGTGACGCCGCTGCGCCAGCAGAGGGGGTCACCTGTGCGCGACATCCTGGAAGTTACCGAACCGATTCGCGAAAAGATTCAGAACCGACAGCTCGAAGATGCCAAGGCCGAGCTCTCCCATCTGCATTGGGCCGATGCTGCCCGGGTGCTGCAAGAACTTGAACCGGCTGAGCGAGCACTGGCGTTTCGCCTGCTCGACAAGGACCAGGCAATTGACGTCTTCGAAGAACTCGAAGCTGACGAGCAGGAATCACTCCTGGAAGCGCTCAATGACGCGGAAGTCGTGGAGATCGTGGAGGCGATGGATCCGGACGACCGGACAGCGTTCTTCGATGAGCTTCCAGCCAAGGTTGCGTCACGGCTGCTCGCACAGTTGAGTCCACATACCCGGGACAGCGTCACCAGGCTACTCAACTACCCGGAAGATAGCACCGGGTTCGCCATGAACCCGAACTACGTGCGGGTTGAGCGCGACACGAACGCCGCGGATGCGTTGCGAGCTGTTCGTCGATCGCCGCTCAGCGAGGAATCGATCGGAACGGTCTTCGTCACCGATCGCCAGCGCCGGTATGAGGGAATGATCCCGCTGAACCGTCTGGTAAAGGCGTCTCCATCGACATCGGCTGGCGATCTGATCCAGGATGAGGATCTCCGGGTTCAAGCGACAGATCATCGCTCCATCGCGGCCCGGCTGCTGCGCCAGCGTGATCTGCCGTCGATACCAGTGGTGGACCGGGAGAACCGGCTGCTCGGAGCGATTACGTTCGACGACGCGATGGACATGATGGAAGAGGAAGCCTCCGAGCTGATGTACGGTCTCGCCGGTCTGGCCGAGGAGCTGCCATCCACAGAGATGTCCCGGAGCGAGCGGCTTACCAGCGGAGAACTCGTCTATCCAGTTCGTTCCCGGCTTTTCTTTCTGTTGGTTCCGTTGGCAGGTGGTTTCCTCGTCGGTGGCGTCATTGACCAGTTCGAGGATGTCCTGGCAGCAATAGCCGCAACGGCGATCTTCATTCCGGTAATCATGGATACGGGTGGTAACGTGGGAACGCAGTCCACCACTATCTTCGCTCGCGGCTATGCACTAGGTCACATCGATGTCGGGCACTTCCTGCGTCATATCTTCCGCGAGGTCCGCGTTGGTGCAACCCTGGGTCTGATTCTCGGGGTTCTCGGCGGGATCCTCGCCTACTTCTGGCAGGGCGCACCGAACGACATCCCGGAGCTGGGCGTCGCCGTCGGTATCTCATTGTTCATCGCGGCGACGCTGGCGAGCCTGCTTGGATTCCTGTTGCCGTGGATCCTGGTCAAGGTCGGGCTGGACCACGCCCCGGGCGCCAACCCGCTGATCACCACGGTCAAGGACTTCACCAGCCTGCTGGTCTATTTCAGCCTTGTCGCCTGGCTGATCGGGGTGTAGTGGCGCACATGGCACCCGCAGGTTGCATCTTGATTCATCGTCAGCGGCAGAGGGCCGAAGAGTTTACTGTAAGATTGGGAAAGCTTTCCCACGGGGGCGATTGAAGCAACGAAGGAGATTCTTTAGATGGAAGCGCCACCGTCTCCAGTCGAGAGCAAGCACCCCCAGATAGAGGCCCTCTGCCGCAAACACCGAGTCAAGCGACTGGAGCTATTCGGCTCTGCTGCTGCTGGACGATTTGATCCGAATCGGAGCGATCTCGACTTCGTGGTCTCCTTCGAGTCGATGCCACCGGAGGAACTCGCCGATTCGTATTTCGGACTCCTGGCAAGCCTCGAAGATCTCTTCCAGGTCCCCATAGAGCTTGTCACCGAGTCGTCAGTCTCAAAGAACCCGTACTTCCGGGAAGCGGTTGAGCGAAGTAAGACTGTGGTCTATGGAACCTGAGTCGAGAAAATACCTCTACGACATGCTCGAGGCTGCGCGCCTTTTGCTGCGCTTCTCGAACGGAAAGACATTCGAGGAGTACAGGGTAGACCCAATGCTTCGCTCAGCCGTCGAGCGGCAGTTCGAGGTTCTTGGAGAAGCGCTGTTGGACGAACCGCGCTAACCAGCCTGGCTGATCGAAGTGTTGTGATCTGTCCTCAGAGCCGGTCTTTACGGGGCCAGCTCCCAAGCATTTTCCCGAAAAACGAACCATTATCATAGACTGTGTGAGGGTGGAGCTGGTTTGTGATTCGATGAACGAACCCGGTTGCCCGGACAGGCGGACACGGAGGTCCGCGGCTACCACACAGTGACGTGCAGAGACGGGGAGCAAATCATGGCAGCGAAAACTTTCAAAATCGCGGTGATCCCGGGAGATGGAATCGGCAATGAGGTTGTGCCGGAAGGGCTCCGGGTGCTCGATCAGCTGGCGAGCAATTCAGGCGGCGATCTGCGGTTCGAGTACGAGTCCTTCCCCTGGGGATGCGAATACTATTTGAAGACCGGCCGGATGATGGACGAAGACGGGCTCGAGCGACTGCAGGACTTCGATGCGATCTACTTCGGCGCGGTTGGCTGGCCAGGTGTCCCGGATCACGTCAGCCTCTGGGGACTTCGCCTGGCGATCTGCCAGGGGTTCGATCAGTACGCCTGTATCCGCCCGATCAAACTTCTTCCAGGCATCGAGAGCCCGCTGCGAAAGGCCGACGCGGAGCACTTCGACTGGGTCGTAGTGCGGGAGAACTCTGAGGGCGAGTACGCCGGGATCGGTGGGCGGAACCTGGCGGGTCGGGGGCCGGGCAAGC
>SLMJ01000305.1 GCA_007133615.1 Thermomicrobiaceae bacterium
GACAAGGCGCTGACCAAAGCACTCGAGATCTCGAACTACAGCGAACTCCGCAAGAAGCAGGAAGACGCGCGC
Organism: Thermomicrobiaceae bacterium; assembly: GCA_007133615.1. Taxonomy (GTDB): domain Bacteria; phylum Chloroflexota; class Chloroflexia; order Thermomicrobiales; family Thermomicrobiaceae; genus SLMJ01. The sequence goes on from SLMJ01000305.1 coordinate 73, forward strand.
AAGGATGGCCGGTACATCGGCATCGGTATGGCGTCCTACGTAGAGATCTGCGGCTTCGGACCGAACGAGAGCTCTCAGATCCGAGTCGAGGGCGACGGGGCAGTCCGTGTTTTCACCGGTATCTCGCCACACGGCCAGGGCCAGGAGACGACCTTTGCCCAGATGGTCGCCGACCGGCTTGGGGCCAACTTCCAGAACATCTTCGTCCACCACGGCGATACCGGAAACACCCCGATCGGCAATGGCACGATGGGCAGTCGCGGACTGGCGGTCGGTGGTGGCGCGATCTCAATGTCGGCCGACAAGGTCTACGAGAAGGCCTGCCGAATTGCCGCGCATATGCTCGAGGCGTCGATCGACGATATCGAGATGGAAGACGGCAAGTATCGAGTGAAGGGCTCCCCGGATCAGTCAGTTACGCTGGCCGAGATCGGCGCCGCTGCCTACAGCGGAAACGTGCCGGAAGGTATGGATGCGGGGCTCGAATCAACGGACTACTTCACTCCGGCCGATGAAACGTTCCCGTTCGGAACGCATATCGCCGTGGTAGAAGTCGACCCGGATACCGGCCACGTGCAACTGCTCGACTATTTCTCGGTAGATGACTGCGGCGAGCGCATCAGCCCGCAGCTGGTCGAGGGTCAGGTCCACGGTGGACTCGCTCAGGGCATCGCCCAGGCGCTGTATGAAGAAGTTCACTACGACGAAAACGGACAGATTCTTTCCGGCTCGCTGATGGACTATGCGATTCCGAAGGCGCATCACCTGATTAGCTTCACGACGGACGAGACGGTCACGAACACGCCGATCAACCCGATGGGATCCAAGGGTATCGGCGAGGCGGCAACGATCGGCTCCACACCCGCCGTCGCCAACGCCGTGATCGATGCGCTGGAGCCGTTCGGCATCACGCATATGGATGTGCCAATGACGCCGGAGCGTGTCTGGCAGGGAATCCAGAACTCCGGAAAGTAAGAGGTCGCGACAGCCGACGAGCAGACACAATCGGCAGGGGAGGGGCTGGTCCCCTCCCTTTTTCGATCATTGTGAAAGGTGCATCTCATGGCAAAGTTCGGATTCCGCATGCCCGATTTCCCGATGGACAACGCCGATTCTCCGACGTTCCACCGTCAAATGCGCGAAAACCTGGATGCCGTCTCCGAAGGCGGGTTCGATTCTGCCTGGGTGGCGGACCATTTCATCCCATGGGCATCCTGGGAGCCGGAAGAATCGCCGACGGTCGAGTGCTGGACGACGATTGCCCACCTCTCGGCGCTGTATCCGGACCTCACCTGGGGGCCGATCGTGCTCTGCCAGTCCTACCGGAATCCGGCCGTGCTGGCAAAAAAGGTCGCTGCGCTGTGTGCCTTCATTCCGGGCAAGTTCGTTTTTGGCATAGGTGCTGGTTGGAAAGATAACGAGTACCGGATGTACAACTTCCCCTTCCCAAAGGCGTCCGTCCGCATCAAACAGATGGAAGAGCAGATCGAGATCGCCAAGCGGCTCTGGACCGAAGGCCGCGTCACCTGGGAAGGCGAGCACTACGGTGTCTACGATTGCATCGTCAGCCCGAAACCGGATCCGGTTCCCCCGGTCATGGTCGGCGGCGGTGGAGAGAAGCTCACCCTGCGCGTTGCTGCCAAGCACGGTGACTGGTGGAATTTTCAAGGCGGCTCGATCGACTACTTCACGCACAAGCTGAACGTGCTCAAGGGGCACTGCGAGACTGTGGGCCGCGATTTCAACGAGATCACTCAGTCCTGGTCGGCATCGTGTGTGGCAATCGCCGATACCGAAGAAAAGGCCGAAGAGATTGCCCGGAAGAGTCCATTCTTCAGCGAAGAGGGCGCCATCTACGGCACCCCTGACCAGCTTATCCAGGCATTCAAAGAGCGCGAAGCCGCCGGCTGCCACCACTTCCAGCTCCGTTTTGCGGATTTCCCGAGTACGGAGGGTATCAAGCGGTTCGCGAAAGAGGTCTTGCCGCACGTGCGGTAGGCAGAATCGCGCAGGCGGAACGCAGGACAACCAACTTTCGGCCCGAGAATCAAACATCGTTGTTTAGAAGAGCCGCAAACGTCGGCTGAGTCCACGTTCCGCCGTGCGTTGTGCTATCTTTCGGAAATACTTTGCGTTGCGACAACTGAAGAGATGGGGGTCCAGCATGTATCTGCGAGCAACGGTCCTCTGTGAGAACTCGGTCTTTGGCAACCAGGGTGCTTTTGCTGAGCACGGATGGTCAGTCTGGCTGGAAACTCCAGACAAGAGATTCCTGTTCGACACTGGACCCGGAAATACGTTGCTCAACAATGCTTCGCAGTTTGATATTCCGCTACGAGACGCAGATGGCATCCTGATCAGTCACCACCATCACGACCATACCGGCGGCTTACTATCCGCACTGCGCGCAATTCGGCGCGGACCGGACCAACCTCCGGTCCCGGTTTATGCACATCCGGACATATTCAAAGACAGTTTCTACGATCGCAAGGGTAATCTGAGTTTCGTCGGACTACCGCAGAAGCGCCAGGTGCTGGAACTGGCCGGAGCGGAATTCCGGCTCGATTCAGAATGGAGAGAAATCGACTCAGGAATATACATGACTGGCGAAGTTCCGCGGTCCACTGATTATGAGTTCGGAGATCAGAACATCATGCACTACGGGGAGTCAGGCGAGATCACCGTAGATCCGGTCCGCGATGACCAGACTGTCGTCATCGATACGCCTGCCGGTCTTGTGGTCGTTCTCGGCTGCTCACATGCAGGGCTGATCAACATCCTCAACTACGTATGCGAGAAGACCGGTAGAACGCGGATACATTCCCTGTTCGGTGGTACGCACCTGGGTCCGGTGGGAGAAGATCAAGTTGAGAAGACGATCACTGCATTGCACGAGTTCAACATCGATCGGATCGGAGTCTCTCACTGCACCGGTCAGAAGGTCGGTTCGCGGATGGCGCACGAGTTCGGTGATCGATTCTTTTTCTGTAGCGTCGGGACCGTCGTTGAAGTCTGATCGAATACACGTCGCCTCGTCTGAGGAATCAGCAGGTGCGTAGTCATCGTTTCGCGCAAGGATACGATTCGTCGCGTCAGCCGAGCACGCCTGGCGCACAGCGGATTTCTCCGATGTGACCGTGAGTATGAGCAATGGTATGTCGCAAGCGTTCGGCGTTGATACGTGCCTCAGTTATGTTCAGCATGGATGGAGACCGCCTTTCCAACCGGTCTTCATTAGCCGTGCCAGGATACTCGGTAGTTTCATCCATTAGCAGCTGCTGGTATGTCTTCAGCAGACCGGCGTTGATCTAAACTTCATCATCAATTCAGGCATAACCGAGGCCGAGTCCCATACCTCCCTTTCAGCCGGGGGAATAGCCGAATGCTATAGAGCACTCACCTCGATGCTAGGTATCGTTCTCTGGATTCTGTCCCTTGCACTTCCAGCTCCGCGTTGCCGATTTCCCGAGTACCGATCTGCCGCCCGATCTCAGTGCTGCGCGAGCGTTCGGGCTTCAATTGGACGCGTCCTTCGCCTGAAGCAATTTGAAATGATGATTGCCACGCATCTGTAACGCCCCGGGCGGTGGTGGCACCTTACTGATGTCAGCTAATCCCTACACTAACTTGATACGAGCCAACTACTGGCAATCACC
>SLMJ01000230.1 GCA_007133615.1 Thermomicrobiaceae bacterium
GAACTGATGAACTTGACGCCACGCGGAGAAGGCCAGGGAGCGGGCCAGCAGCAAGGTGGCGGCCAGCAGTCTGATGATGAACTGGACGATCTTCCCTTCTAGCATTTCAGATTCAATCTGAGCGGGAAGAGCGTTTTCGACGAAAACAGTACGTATCGAAACCGAGAGGAACGGAATTCGTGGCTGAAGAGCGCGAAAGCACCAGCACAACAACCCGTGAAGGCGGCGAACGATCCGGCGGAGCCGGTTCGCAGTCACAGCCGCGGCGACGTCGCTTCGGTGGGGGTGGCAATCGCTACTTCCCCCGTCGCAAGGTCTGCCATTTCTGCATGGATGGCATCGAAATTGTCGACTACAAGGACATTGGTCGACTCCGGCGCTACGTTTCAGATCGCGGTAAGATCGAACCGCGACGCCAGACCGGAACGTGCGCCAAGCATCAGCGACAGCTGTCCCGTGCTATCAAGCGGGCCCGGCATGTTGCGCTGATTCCGTTTAGCCAGTAGGGCTGACCGTGTCAGCTGCACCAGGACCGGGTTCGAGTCGATCGGACCGGACCGAATGATGCAGACGATCGCGCGCGATGCCGGAGCCACCGGTTCATAGCATCGGGCGCGATTTTCGTTTGTCGGTAGAGAGAACCGAGGACACGTACGTATGGTGGAACGCATCCGCAACGAGTTTCGGCGCATCACGACCGGCGAGACCGATGGTGAGCGCATGTCGCAGGCGGAACTGGATGCCTATCGGCGCCAGTTGATCATGGCAGCGGTGACCATTGCGGCAGTTGCTTTGATCCTGATCCTCGGCATCGGCGCGTATTATCAGTACATTCACCTCCCCCGGCAGGCTGTCGCATCAGTCAACAGCGAGACGATCAATCGAGGTGACTACTGGGATTATCGGCGATACGAGCTGCTCAATCAGATCAACCAGTACCAGCAGTTCGCTCAGTTCATGGAAGGCGAGCAGGCACAGCAATACATGCAGCTCGCTCAAGAGGCCAACCAGGAGTTCGAGAACGTCGAAAACGCCTCGATTGATCCGATGACCGTCGATGAGATGATCAATAACAAGATTCTCATGGATGCGCTGGACGATTTCGGGCTGGAGATCACCGAGGAAGAGATTGACGAGCGCCTTGTCGAGTTCTTCACCGGTATGCCGATCAGCGATGAAGATCCAGGTCCAACGGCTGATCCCACTGCAGAAGCCTGGGCGACAGCGACTGCTGAAGCGGAGCAGGAAGAGCTCGAAGAGCAGCAGCAAGAGATGGACGATGCCGACATCGACGATGCCGATGTTGACGACGCAGTCGATGACGCGGACGCCGACGACGCCGCTGCGAACGGTGACGATGAGGCGACCGAAGAAGATGACGCCGCTGACGATGGCGACCCGTTTGCCGATGTTGCCGATGACGTCGACGAAATGGCGACGCCGGATCCAGAAGCCACGCCGGCCGAGGAAGACATCCGGTTGACAGCGGAGGCGAACCAGGCTGACCACGAAGAGTTCTTGCTAGACCGTGCCGGCATCTCTCATGATGAGTTTGTGGAGATGTTCATTCTGCCGGACATTGCCCGAGAGAAGATCCAGGCGCACCTTGCAGAAGACGTTCCGACCCGTGCGGAGCATGTCGAAGCGGCCCACATCCTCGTCGCAACCGAAGATGCCGCGCAGGTAATTTATGAAGAACTCACCGAGGATGATGCCGATTTCGCCGAACTTGCCGAGCAGCAGAGCACGGATCAGGCAACTGCTCCGAATGGTGGGGATCTCGGATGGTTCCCGCGGGGAGTGATGGTTGACGAATTCGAAGAAGTCGTCTTCGATATAGGTGTCGACGAGTTCAGTGAGCCATTCCAGTCAGATTTCGGTTGGCACGTGGTGACTGTGACCGATCGGGATGACGACCGGCCGATCGATCTGCAGACGCTCCAGCAGCTTCGCCAGGAAGTTTTCGATGACTGGCTGGAAGATCAGCGCGAGGCCGCTGATATCGACACTGACTACGAAGCTCCTGAAGGTCCGGCTCAGCCGGGTCAGCAGTTCCAGCCGCCGGCCGGAGCGCCGCAGGCACCGCAGCCTGGTATGGACATGCAACAGGAGATTCAAATCAACGGCGGCGAAGATCAGGAGGACCCGTTCGACGGCGATAATCCGGTCGACGCCCCTGACGAGGACGACTGATCAGGTAACCGGGCCGCACCGCGCGTGACGGCCCGGCTTCCGCGAAAACGAATCTGAACTCGAATCGAGCAGTTCCTGCGATAAGCAGGTGGGCCGGAAATGAGGATCGGGTCATGCTTCAGAATCATTCCAGCAAGTGGAGTGCAGCAGCATCACCCGGTGGTCTGATCGGGTTGTTTCTCACGATCTTCGCCTTGATGGCTCTGGGTCTATCGATCCTCAGCCTGGCCGGTCGATTCGAAATCGCGCTGAGCGAGACGATCATCATCGTCATGCTCGGCGTTTCTGTTTTCGCGGCAGTAATCCTCGTCTATCTTCTTGTTGCGTACGTGACGATTTCCTACCGCCTGGAGCCGGAACAACTTCGGATCCGGTGTGGTCTCTGGTCTGCGACGATCCCATACGATGAGATGGAGTCGGTTGAACCGATAACGGATGTTCTCGGTGAGGACGGGCTCGGATGGGTTCCGTACTGGCCGGGTTACTACCTCGGTGTTCGATCGACTGACGTTGGGAATGTCCGGGTGGTTGCTACGCTGCCGCCGCGACGACAGATCGCGATTGTTCGGTCCGACGGCGAGATCTTCGCCATATCCCCCGAGCGCCCTCAACTGTTTATCGAAGACCTGGCTCGGTGGCATGGCGCCTACTTCGCATGGCTGGAACATCAGGACGTTGAAGCGACCGACGAACGTCCTGCGGCAGTTCAGGCCTCGGGCGGAGATCTGTTTCAAAGGGATCACGAGCCTGCAAACCAGCCAGCCGCGCACTTTGTTCACGATGCCGAGGATACGAACCCTGTGGGCTATCCAGTTGCCCCGGCCCCTACGGTTCAGCCAGCATTCGGGTATCAAGGCGCACCGGAACCGGCCGACGAAACGATCGAGGAGCCCGAGCCAAAGGCTTATCCAGTCCCGCCGGCATTCGGGACTCAAGAAGCGCCCGAACCATCCGGCGAAACGGTCCCGGAACCCGAACCGCAGGATCAACCAGACCCGCCAGCATTCGGGCACTCGCAGGTGGCCGACTATCCGGAAGAGGCTCCGGAGCCGCCACGTCAACCGGATCCGGCTTCGCATGATGCAATGGACCAACCCCGAGAAGCGGAACCGTCTCCGGAGCCCGTGCAGCCTGAACCAGGGCCCGTTTTCGGGACTTCTCAACCGGCCAGCGAAGAGCCGCAGGGTGCCCCGAAGTTCGGATTCACACCGCCTGAGGTAGAGCCTTCGTATCGCCCGGCTGATCATTTTGCGGGCCAGGAGCCGACTGAAGAGTCCGAGACGCCAACTGACCAGCTTCGGGTCTGGTATCCGGAGCCGCCAACTCGCCATGACCATTCCTCGGCGGAACAGGCCTATCAGCATTTTGCTGACGCGGGATGGACAACCGAGCAGGCGGCGGTCGAGCAGGAGCCGCAATCAGCTGAAGCGGCTCCCTTTGCGCCGCCGAAGCCGGTGATCGCTCCTCATGGCACTCCCCGGCGCGAAGTCATGCAACCACTTACCCGCGTACAGCGCGCCGATCCGGTGCCGACCAGCCCGGCCCTTCGACCGATGATCCATCAGGACCCGGTTTCGCTGGGATTCGTCAGTGTCAGCCTGCTGACTGGACTGGCGATGGTTGGCTATCTGCTCATTCAATGGGATGACATTCCACCGTCACTCACGCTGCACTGGAATGCTGAAGGATTGCCAGGGCGTGTCGGCGAGGCCCGGGAGATCTGGATCCTCCCGCTGATTGCTGGCATTGTGTTTCTGGCGAACATCGGACTGGCGTGGAGCATTGCGCAATTTGATCGATTTGCGGCTCGATTGACGCTGAGTTCCACCGTCATTGCCCACATTGTCATCTGGATCGCACTCCTCATGATTCTCGGTTGACGGAATTGTGATGTGAATTCCCCGGAATCGCCTGTCAGATCCTCTGCTGACGGGTTAAGATTACGAGGTCCGGAGCTATCCGGAATTGGTGCGGGTGAGTTTCCAGTCATCCAGCAATTCGCGTCTTGACCGTGCCATCACGATTCCCGTGATGAGCTGGAAGGAATCGCTGTGCGAGTTCCGGTAATTCTTTCGCTGGTGTTTCTGCTACTGGTAACCGCCTGTTCGGGCGATGCCGGCGATGATGATGCCGACGTCGATGTCGAACCAACTCCGACTGCGGAGCCGACGCCAACCCCGGATCCAACTCCAACCCCGGAGCCGACGGCCACGCCGGAGCCGACTCCGACGGCAACCCCGGAACCAACGGCGACGCCGGAACCAACCCCGACTCCCGAGCCGGAGCGATCCACGCTGACTGGTGAACCTGTTGAGGAGCCACCGCAACGCCCGGTCGCCGTGCGGATTGACAACTCGCCCCAGGCGCGCCCGCACTCGGGGATTGCTGATGCGGACCTTGTCTATGAAGCGCCAACCGAAGCCGGCGTAACCCGATTTCTGGCGCTCTATCAGACTCGTTCCCCGGAAGCCGTCGGCCCGACCCGAAGTGCTCGACTGATGGACCTCGATGTCGTTCCGTTGCACGATGCGATGCTTGCCTACTCGGGCGCTTCCATTGGTGTTCAGGATCGGCTCTGGCAGCGTGGTTTCCCGCTGCTGCAACTCGAGGGGAACGCCGGGGCGGCATCATGGCGAGAGTCCTCGAGAGCAGCTCCCCATAACCTGTACACGTCGATTCCGGCTCTCCGGGATGTGGCCGAGCAGAATGGCTGGAACCGGGAAGCGGAAAACAGGCCGTTCTCGTTCGGTGAACTGCCGGAAAACGGTGCCGCAGGGAGTGGCGTTTTCGTTCCTTATGCGTCCGGCAGGGTCGAATTCCGTTACAACGACGACTCGGATTCGTACGACCGTTACGTTGATGGAATCGAAGCAGTGGACCGGGAAACCGGAGACACGGTATCGCCGCGAAATGTCATCGTGATCTGGGCAAACTTCTTCCCCGGAGATGTTGCGCCAAACACCCGTGGCGAGGTCTCCAATGATGTTGATCTGTACGGATCTGGAAGCGCATGGATTCTGCGGAACGGACAGCGTTTCGAGGTTGAGTGGCGGCGGGACGAGCAGGCAGAACCGTTCCGTTTCTACCGCGTGGATACCGGCGATGAAATCCCGCTTGCAGAGGGACGAAGCTGGATCACGCTGGTTCCCAGAGGCATGGACGTACAGCCAGTCGATTAGATGGCCTCTGCTATAATCGACCCGCCCCGAGTCACCAGTTTTGCGTGCATTTCCGGGGCGGTGAGAGCTAGCCGGAAGCTGGCCGAGTCGTTTCGCGAGTCCTGAGCGGGAGGCGTATGGCCAATCTGATTACGATCGGTCGCCTCGGTCTCCTCTTCATTGCAATCGCGCTGATCTACACCCGATCGTTTCCAATCGTTGCGATCATGGCCTTTGTGATCATGATCGTCTTTCTGAGCGACGCGCTGGATGGATTCATCGCCCGGAGGCAGGGCTCGACCAGTGAATTCGGCGCGGTGCTCGACATCGCCGGAGACCGGGTCGTCGAAAACGCGTTGTGGATCGTTTTTGCTCACCTGGGCATGATCGGCGTCTGGGCCCCGCTGATGGTCATGACACGCGGCTTCTTTGTCGACACGATGCGGAGCGTCGAGTACACGCGAGGTAAGTCTGCATTTGGTGAGAACGCGATGGCCCGGAGCCGGATTACCCATTTTCTGACGGCATCCCGTTTCATGCGGGCGTTTTACGGCGCGGCGAAAGGGATCGCCTTCGTGTTCCTTACCGCGCTGTTCGCTGCGCGATTGCCGGAAGGCGAGGAAACGCTGTTCGCAACTGTGATTGATTCCTGGCCGATGCTGATCTTCGGATGGTTTATGGTCTATGCCTCTCTTGCGCTGACGGTCATCCGCGGCATCCCGGTGCTACTTGATGCAATGCAGGATCTCACCGAAGATTCGGTGCGGTCGCAATGACGACGGCTGTGTTCGATCTGGACCGGACGCTGCTGCCAGGAACGACCGCCGAACGGATCTTTCTCCGACGACTCGTGCGCGAAGGGGTTATCGGGGTCGGCGCCTTGATTAAGACGACTCGTTTTCTTATCCAGGAGCGCGGCCAGAACGCCTTCAAGCGCGTGAAAGCCGATCGTCCGTATCTCACAGGCCAGCACGATGCAACATTGCGATTTCACGGGGCCCGGTGTGTTCGAGATGAACTTATTCCGGCACTCTCCGAGCGGGGGATCGACTTTCTTCTCTGGCACCAGGAAAACGGACACCAGGTCGTCCTGCTCTCTGGGTCACTTCCCTACGTTGTCGAACCGCTTGCGAAGGCGTTGAATATCGGACACGTCGTATGCAGTCAGATTGAGACATGCCGGCAGCGGTTGACGGGCAGGTTGATCGGTCTCCACCCGTACGGTGAAGCGAAGGCGCAACTCATGCTGGAGTTCGGACAGAATCACGATGTGGATTTCGGACTGTCCTACTGCTACGCGGATCATCACTCAGATGAGCCGTTGTTGCGTTTGTTCGGACAACCAGTCTGCGTGAATCCGTCTGATCGCCTTCGGCAGATCGCCCGGACGAATGAGTGGCGGGTCGAAACATTTGGCTAGGCGAGTCGTTCATGGAGCGCCGAATGGCAGGTCATAACCAGATCCCACAGAACGCATTCAAGGTCCGCCTGGCTATCCTGCTAGCGCGGATGCTGAGCCGATTCCTCTGGATGTTCAGTCTTCGTGCCCTGTATCGTCTGGCCGACGTCGGCGGCCTGATGTTCTACCTGCTGTTTCCGACCTATCGCGAGAATGTGATGTCCAATCTGTCCCACGTGGTTGGTTCAGATGTGTCTGAGCGGGAACTACGCCGGCTTACCCGGAGCGCGTTTCGGACAAGTGCCCGGAATTTTGCGGACCTGACGCGGGTTCCGCACATATCCGAGGAAGAGTTCGTCGCATCGGTTCGTAGTAATCCAGGAGGCCTCGAAACGCTGGATAAGCTCGCGGAGAGTGGTCGGGGTGTGGTGCTGGTCACTGCTCACTTTGGCGCGTTCGACTACGTCGGACAGATTCTCTGGTTGAAAGGTTACAAGCTGACATCACTGACGGCGAGAACTGTTCCGGAGTTCATCGATGCGGCCGTTTCCTACCTGCGCGGGGCCCGAGGCGCAAAGATGGAGCCGGCAACCCCGGGGGGCGTACGGCGAGTCCTGATGTCATTAAAGCGTGGCGAGTTGATCGGCATTGTCGCTGACCGGGACTTCTTTCAGAACGGCAAGCCGGTCACATTTTTTGGCAAGCGCACCACGTTGCCTCCCGGACCGATTCGTATTGCCAGGGATGCCGGCGCTCCGGTCGTGGCCTGTTTCGCGCGACGGGACCGCGAGGGTTACTACTTCGAGGTCGAGGAGCCGTTCATGGTCCCAAAAACGGAGGATGCCGAGGGGGACATTCGTAAAGGGCTGGAGCGCCTGGTAGCGGTGTTTGAGCGGCACTTGCGAGAGGCTCCGGATCAGTGGGTGATGTTCCAGCGCGTCTGGACGGAGACCCCCCAGCAACCAGTGCGCGTATTTCCGATCGGTTCTCCCTTGCACGGCCGGATTCTGGGACCATCGGACGAGGAACGGGGCCCGCTGACGGCACCGGCTCCGGAACGGCAAGAGGCGCAACTCCCGGAAAAAGCTGCGCCTCGCTCCGTACTCGCCTGGATTCGTCGGTCGCTCAACCGGGTCCGGCAGGACCCTAGCGGAAGTTCGTGAACTGCAGGGGAATGGAGTAATCAGACTCCTTCATTGCCTGGATGACTTCCTGCAGGTCGTCCTTATTCTTGGATGAGACGCGGACGACGTCTCCCTGGATCTGCGCGGTGACCTTCTTGAAGTCAGATCGGATCTGCTTGCTGATCTGCTTGGCCGTATCCTCGGGAATTCCGCGCTTCAGCTTGATGACCTGTCGGACCTTGCCACCAGCCGCGGACTCTTCCTTCTGATAATCGAGGATCTTCAGGGATAGCCCTCGCTGAATGACCTTCCCCTGAAACACACTGTCGACCTGACCGAGCGTGAAATCGGTGTCAGTTGTAATGATGACTTCGTCTTTATTGTGCTCGATCTCCGTCGGTGTGCTCTTGAGGTCGTACCGTGTTCGGACTTCACGGAGGGTCTGATCAACAGCGTTGGTCAGTTCCTGCTGATCAAAATCGGACACGATATCAAATGAACTGGTCGATGCCACAGGCCTACCCGTTCCTTTCCGTATCGAGAAAACGCATTGAAACCGTTTAGAACAATCAGGTATCAGTACCCGGGTTCCGGAGGGCGTTCGAGTGATGCACTCGGAGACTGCTCTTCCCCGGCGACGTCGTCAATCGGCTCGACATAGAGGATCCCGCGATCCATCTGTTCGACGTGCACCTCGGTTCCGGTGTCTATTTGCCCAGAGGACGAAACAGCGGACCACTCCTGTTCCAGAATCCGGACGACGCCTCGCGGGTTGAGTGCTTCGATCACGACGCCGGTTTGTCCAGTGAGATCGAGCGGCTGGAATTGCACCTGACTCTGCCTGGCCCGGAATACCGCACGCAAAGTGATCAACAGCACGATAACCCAGCCAACCATGGTACCAACCATCACCCATGTGTTCACACTGACATCCGGTGCGAAGGCGGACATCGCTCCCCATGGCCGATAGAGTGACAGCGATCCGGCAACGTAGGCGACAAGGCCGAATGCGCCGGCGACTCCGATCCAGGGTGTGCGTAACTCGGCGATGAACAGGACGGTTGCCAGCAACATCAGCGCCAGCCCGAACCAGGATACTGGCAGGTTTCCGAGTGCGACAAACGCCAGTGCAAGGCAGACGACCGCCGGGATTCCGGCAATAAGCCGCCCCGGCGTGAACAATTCAACAATCAACAGGAGCAGCCCAGCGCTAAGCAGGGCGTAAGCGGCCGATGGATGCGTAATTGCCCGAAGTGTGATTTCCCACCACGTCAGGGAGATTTCAATCAGGCGGGCGCCTTCGGTGTTGATCTCGATCGAGCCCGCCGTCGTCTGCACCAACTCACCGTGCAATGACATCAACGCGTCGTACTCGGTTTCCGCGATCGCATCCACGACTTCCTGCTGCAGCGCCTCCTCGGCCGTGAAGATCGCCTGCTGTTCGACGATCGCTTCGACGCGTTCCGGGTCCCGGCCACGGATCAATGCGGTCCGATTGGCGATGCTGGATGCGAAGGAGATGCGCTGCTCACGTTCTTCCGGGCTGATCAGGTCGGTCATCGCCGGGGGTGGAGATGAGCCAATCGTGGCTTCAGGATGTATGACGGTTTTGTTTGCGGCGAGGGTGATGAGAAACGCGCCGGCCAGTGCCTGTGATTCCGGCTCCGGTCCGACATAGGCAATCACCGGGATTTCGCTTCCGAGAATCGCCTGGTTCAGTCTCCGGACAGCCCGGTCCAGACCGCCCGGCGAGTTGACCTTGAGCAGGAGCGCGTCTGCGTTCTGGTTCTCGGCACGTTCCAGGACCCGAATGGTGTGATCGGCGGTCAGTTCGCTGAAAATGCCGTTGAGCTCGGCGACATAGATGCGGGACTGCTGTGCCGAGGACTGCTGCGTCGGCAACGCTGCGAAGATCAATGCGGCAATTGTGAAGGCAAGGATTAGATGAATGCCGACGGTGAAGCCCGACCAGCGGCCAGTTGTTGTTTCTCCATTTGCCGCCATGGTGAACCGGCCTTCCAGCGCTCGCCAGAGAGCGACGATGGGATCGACGTGTCTGCAATGGTAACTGATCAGTGAGGGCGGGTCACCTGCTGACGCTGCTATTTTCAATTGACTCGATTCGGGAACTATGCTAGCATTTCTGAGCTCGACGGTGCGCCCGTCGGAGCGCTACAATTATGAACTGGCGATGATCGGGAGTAGTACATCGCCGCGGCGAACAGCGAGTTGCCGGTTGGTGTGAGGCAACGATACGCACGCGGAGTGGAACTCGCCCGGGAGCTGTTCCGGTAAGTCTGATTCAGCCGGAACCGGTTGACCACCGTTAGATGGTTGCCGAGTGGGTAGATAGCTCGGGGCTGTAGCTCAGTTGGGAGAGCACAACACTGGCAGTGTTGGGGTCAGGGGTTCGAGTCCCCTCAGCTCCACTTCATGAACCATCTACCAACCAGGGTGGTACCGCGGAACTGGCCTTTCGTCCCTGTACAGGGATGAGGGGCTTTTTTCGTTTTCCGGGACATTGTTTGGACGCATCTGTTTCAGTATCGACAGGAGGATCCCGGTGTCATCAACAGCTGAAGCTCGATCCAGAGCAAAACAGTACGACGCCAGCGCCATCGAACAGAAATGGCAACAGGCCTGGGAAGAGGCCCAGCTGTACCGGACGCCGGACGAGTCCGAGCGACCGAAGTGGTACGCGGTCACGATGTACCCCTACCCCTCCGGAGACCTGCACATCGGGCACTGGTACGCGATGGTGCCATCGGACGCAGCGGCCCGGTTCAAGCGGATGAACGGCTACAACGTGCTGTTTCCGATGGGGTTCGATGCGTTCGGCCTGCCTGCCGAGAACGCTGCCATCCAGCGCAACATCCATCCGCATTCCTGGACAATGGCGAATATCGAGAACATGCGCCGGCAGATGCGGTCGATGGGTACGATGTTCGACTGGGATCGGGAAGTCATCACCTGCCTGCCGGACTACTATAAGTGGAACCAGTGGCTGTTCCTGCAGTTCATGAAACACGATCTGGCGTATCAGGCAAAAGCGCCGGTCTGGTGGTGTCCGCAGTGTCAGACGGTTCTGGCAAACGAGCAGGTTATTGAGGGCGAATGTGAACGCTGCCACAGTGAAGTGAGCCGACGCGATCTGACGCAGTGGTTCTTTCGAATTACCAACTACGCCGAGGAGTTGCTGGATTTCACCACGATTGACTGGCCGGATCGCGTGGTCACCATGCAGCGGAACTGGATTGGCCGTTCCGAAGGCGCCCGGGTGACCTTCCGCAGCGAGCAGGATGATCCGATCGAGGTCTTCACGACCCGACCCGATACGCTGTGGGGCGCGACCTTCATGGTGCTGGCGCCCGAGCATCCGTTGGTGGAGAAACTCACGACGGACTCTCAGCGTGAAGATGTCGAGAATTACGTGGCCTGGGCTCGCCGGCAAACGGAGATCCAGCGAACGAGCACGGAGAACGACAAGACCGGCGTGTTCATCGGCGCCTATGCGGTCAACCCGGTGAACGACGAGCGGATCCCGATCTGGATCGCTGATTACGTTCTGATGGGCTACGGAACCGGCGCCATCATGGCCGTTCCTGCGCATGACCAGCGCGACTTCGAGTTCGCCAAACAGTTCGACCTGTCAATCCGGGTCGTCATCAAGCCTGAAGACGAAGATCTGGACGCAGAAATGATGACCGAGGCCTATCCAGACGAAGGCGTTATGGTCAACTCTGCGCATTTCGACGGTACGCCAACCGCAGACGGCGAGGCGGTCTCAAAGGTAATCGAATGGCTGGATGAGCAGGAACGTGGGCGTGGCGAGATCAACTACCGATTCCACGACTGGCTGGTCTCCCGGCAGCGATACTGGGGTACGCCGATTCCGATTGTCTACTGCGACGCCTGCGGAACAGTCCCCGTGCCAGAGGAAGACTTGCCGGTGCTGCTGCCCGAGGATGCGGAGTTCAAGCCAACTGGCGAATCTCCATTGAAGACGCACGAGAGCTTCTTCAATACAACTTGCCCGAGCTGTGGCGCGGCTGCTACCCGCGAGACCGACACACTGGATACGTTCGTCGACTCCTCGTGGTATCAGTACCGCTACCTGAATCCGCACTATGAGGACGGTCCCGTTGATCCCGAGAAGGCCGCCGAATGGCTGCCGGTCGATCAGTACACTGGCGGCATCGAGCACGCGACGATGCACCTGCTGTACACACGGTTCTTCACCAAGGCGATGCGGGACATCGGGCTGTTGAACATCGACGAACCGTTCACCCGGCTCTACAACCAGGGCATCATTCTGGGTGAAGACAGCGAGAAGATGTCCAAGAGCCGCGGCAACGTCGTGGATCCGGACGAACTGGTGGATGAGCTGGGCGCCGATCTGGTGCGGCTCTACCTGATGTTCATTGCTCCGTGGGACCAGGGTGGTCCGTGGAATCCGCGTGGCATCGCTGGAATTGACCGATTCGTCCGCCGGGTCTGGTCCATTACAGACGAGACAGCTGATGCTGCCGGCGACGGTGACGTTGATGCTGACGTTGAACAGGACCTGAAGAAGAGCCTGCACAAGACCATCAAGGTGGTCGGTGATGACCTGGGCAGCTTCGAGTTCAACACCATGGTTGCCCGGCTGATGGAGTTTATCAACGATCTCTACCAGTTGCGTGAGCGTGGGGCGGTCGCTTCCCCGGTCTGGCGCGAGGCGCTTGAATCACTGGCGCTGATGCTGGCGCCGAGCGCTCCGCATCTGGCGGAAGAGCTCTGGCACCGACTGGGGCGTGAATTCAGCATCCACCAGCAGGCCTGGCCATCCTACGATGAAGCGCTGACGGTCGAGGATACGGTTGAACTGGCCGTGCAGATCAACGGCAAGGTTCGCGATCGGATCGAAACGGCTATCGACGCCGGCGAAGAGGCTGTTGTGCAGCAGGCGATGGCCAGTGAGCGTGTGCAGGAGTCGGTTGGAGACAAACAGATACGTAAGGTGATCTACGTCCCCGGCCGGATTCTGAACATCGTAGTAGGTTAGTCGGCGTCAACCGGAATCGGAATCGATATGAGTCTGCCGGACAACAACCCTCCTGACTCCGGAGCCATCCCGATTATCGGCATTGCCGGCGGGACAGGCTCCGGAAAGACCACGATCACGACTGCGATTCAGGAAGCGATCGGTCCGGACCGGGTCACGCTGATTTCCCACGACTCGTACTACCGTGATCGATCGGACCTGACTGCCGACGAGCGTGCCAACCTGAACTTCGATCATCCAGAGAGTCTTGAGACCGAGTTGCTGGTCGAGCACCTCGATCTGCTCGTCAGAGGTAACTCCGTTCGAATTCCTGTGTACGATTTCGTCGAACACCGGCGGAATACCGAGACCGAGCTTGCCGAACCGAGGGACGTCATTCTGGTGGAAGGTGTTCTGGCACTGGTAGACCCCGAACTGAGATCCCGGATGTCCCTCTGCATCTTCGTGGATACCGACGATGACATCCGGTTCATTCGGCGACTGCAACGCGACGTGACTGAACGCAGCCGCTCGGTTCAGTCGGTGGTGTCTCAATACCTCGCGACCGTCCGCCCAATGCATATCCAGTTCGTTGCCCCGAGCAGGCAGCATGCCGATGTCATTGTGCCGGAAGGCGGCTACAATGCTCGGGCAACTGACATGATCTGCAGTCAGATCCGATCCATGGCTGCCCGATAATAGCGAGAGGGACGAACTGAATGCGAATCGAACCGTTTTCGCTCGAACGGTGGATGACGACGTGGGAAACTGAGGTCCAGTACGACCTGGCTGAATCCGGTATCCAGCCGATAAGTGTCAACGAACTTGGTCGGCTCACCGGGGAGCAGGACAGAATCGCATCACTACTGGACGAACCCCTGCTCTATAGTGAAGCGACCGGAACCATCGAGTTGCGGAATCTGATTGCCGGGCTTTATAGCAACACCGGTCCTGAAAACGTGCTGGTGACGACGGGCGCGATCGAAGCGAATTTTCTGCTGTTCAACAACCTGCTGGTGCAGGGCGACGAAGTGGTCGTGGTGGACCCGTGCTATCAGCAGCTGGCGAGCGTTCCAAAAGCGCTCGGATGCGAAGTCAAGCACTGGACACTTCGTGCTGACAACGAATTTCGCTATGACCTCGATGAACTGCAGCAACTCGTATCACCGCGTACCCGGATGATTGTCGTCAACTCGCCCCACAATCCCACGGGTAGCATTCTGTCGCAGGACGAAATGAATCGTGTTTACGAGATTGCCGAGTCGGTCGGCGCCTGGGTAATGAGTGACGAGGCGTACCGCTGGCTGACCCTTCCAGGGCAGCCTGAATCGGCAAAGCCTGCCCGGGAACTCGGTGAATCCGGACTGTCCGTCAGCACGCTGTCGAAACCGTTCGGGCTGCCTGGCCTGCGACTCGGCTGGCTGGTCGGCCCAGAGGATGTTGTGCGGCAATGCTGGTGGTTCCGGGACTACGTTTCGCTGAGTCCGGGCTATCTGAATGATCGACTGGCACAGATCGTTTTGCGAAATCGGGAATCACTGATGGACCGCACGCGTCAGATCGCCAGCGGGAATCTTGAACTCGTCGAGCAATGGATCCGCGAGCGTGAAGGCCTGATCGACTGGGTCCGCCCGCGTGGTGGCCTGCTCGGACTGCTTAGCTACCGAATGGATGTTCCTTCGTCAGAGCTTGCGGACAGTCTGGCCCGCGATGCGAGCGTCATGCTGGCTCCGGGATCGGCGTTTGGCAACGAGCATCACCTGCGGATCGGCTTCGGGGCGAACCCGGAGAAATTCCGCGAAGGGCTTGAGGTTGCCGGTCAGTATATTGAGCGTGTTGCCAGCGAGCGGGGTGTGCGGTAGCGACTCTCACTGGCGTCGTCAACGTCGCTGGTAGGCCGGGCAGCTCCGTCTGCCCCTGGCTCATCAGAGGGTTCGCTGGGCGGGGCTACACGGAGGTAGCCGGTCTACCAGTCAACGCGGTTGAGAACCGGCCTAGTAACGCACCGCTTCGCCGGCGACGGCGGTGTCGATGGTTGCCTGTTCGGATGGCTGCCAGCCAGATTCGGCGATTGCGTTTGTCAGGCCCTCGAGCATGAACTTCATCTCACTGGCCATGGCGCAATACTGGAAGCCTTCGGCGAGCCGCTGCTTCATTCCCTCTGGTCCCGACGTGTGGATGCCGGGCGCCTTGCCGTGTTTCTTGCAGACTTCGCGGATGGTCTTGATGGCGTCGACGAGTTCCGGGATATCGCTTTCCAGGGACACACCGAGCCCGAGCCCCATTGATGCGGCGAGATCGTTCGGGCCGATGAAACATGCGTCGAAGCCCGGGACGCTCATGATCTCTTCAATGTTATTGACGCCATCGATGTGTTCAATCTGGAGCACGAGCAGAATGTTGTCGTTGGCGTTCTCGTAGTAGGTCTTACCGCCGGTATCGAAGCTGAGCGCGTGACGCCCGCCGCCAACGCTCCGATTGCCCATCGGGTAGTATCGAGTGGCTTCTACCGCTCGTTCAGCCTCTTCGCGACTGTTCACCATTGGCACGACAATTCCCCACGCGCCAGCGTCGAGCACGCGTTTGAACGTCTCCGGTGTGTTCCATGGGATTCTCACCATTGGCGCTGTGCCTCCGTACCCGATCGAGGCGAACATCCGGGCAAGTGTCTGGATGTCGACAGGGTTGTGTTCGGCATCGACCGTCAGCCAGTCGAACGGCAGTCGACCGAGGAATTCGGCCGCTTCCGGACTGGGAATTGAAAGCCAGGTTCCGATGGATGGTTCGCCCGCGGCCAGCCGTCGCTTGGCATGGTTCGCCTTCATGACTATGTCCTCTCCGTTGAGTACTGTTCGGGTCGCGTGCGGGCATTATATGACGGAACCCGGAATCGTGGTGAATAGCGGGATCAGGAATCGAAGAAGAGGTAGTTGAGGTAGGCGAAGACCTCGCGCACGACATAATGCTGCTCGGCCGGGCTTCCGGGGCGGATCGGACTGGTCGTGGTGGGTGATCCCATTGGATCCAGACCTTCATTGGACGCGATCTGCTTGACCCGGAACATATGGAACGGATCGCTGACGAGGATCACTCGCTCCCGACCGCGCTCGAGTAACTGTGTAGACGCAGCTTCGAGGCTCTCCCGGGAATTCAGCCCGATTGGTACAGACAACAGGTGCTCTTGCGGCACGCCAAGATTGTTCAGGTAGTTCAGGCCGACCTCGGCTTCCGAGTAGATGTCTCCTTCGGCGATTCCGCCAGTGAGCACGATCAGATCCGAATACCCGTTCTGGTAGAGGGAGTGTGCGTGGTCCAACCGCGCGCGGAAGGTCGTCGAGGGACGTCCATCCCACTGCGCGGTGCCGAGCACAATGATTGCATCAGCCGGGCCGGCTTCGTCCTGCCTCGCCTGGTTGACCACCGCGAAGCCCAGCGCGCCAAGCGCGAGGATCCCCACAAGAAACAGAGCGGTTACGGTCAGAATCATCGTTCGAACGACTCGTCCGATCTGCGAGGAGTCCTGCCGTCTGGCTCGCCTGGTGTTGTGGGAGCGTTTCGGGTAGTCCTGACGTCGGTGTCTTTGCGGTGAAATCGTTCAAGGCCTGTCTGGTAATGACGTGCTCCGACGATGCTGGCATACTCGCCGCATGAGCGACAGTTCCTGCCATACCGGAAGGATAACCGAGATCCGGGATCAAGTGCGAGATCCCGAACGCGTCAGCCTTTTCATCGACGGCGAGTTCCGGATCGGACTTCCGAGGATTGCAGTGGCAGAGCGCAACCTTCGCGTCGGCCAGATCCTGACTGAGGAAGACCTCGCCGAACTTGAGACGGTGGACGAGATCTCCCGGGCGACGAATCAGGCGGTCCGTCTTCTCGCGCATCGTCCACGGGCTCGCCGGGAACTGCAGACGCGTCTGCGCCGGAACGGGTTCAGTGATCAGGCAATTTCTGCGGCATTGAATCGAATGGAAGAGCTTGGCTACATCAACGACCAGCAGTTCGCGACGTACTGGGTGGAAAACCGGGCCGAACACCGCCCGCGTGGGCGGCGACTTATCGCGCAGGAATTGCGAGCCAAAGGCGTAGCGCCCGACGTCATCGAACAGGCTGTAGACGAAGCGGAGATCGATGAATACGGGCAGGCGCTGGAACTCGCCAGACAGCGATCCGGGCGCATGCAAGGGCTGGAGTCTCAGGTCTGGCGACGCCGGATGGCCGGGTTTTTGCAACGTCGGGGTTACTCGATGGAGATCGTGCGACGCGTGCTCGAAGAGCTCGAACAGGCCGAATCCGAATGATTGACCGCTTACAGGTGTTGGAGTCAATCCGGGGTGTTGCTATACTCTCATAGGCCGCTGGAATACCTTTCCTACTGTTGGTGCCCACGAACAATTCGTTTGTAAGAACCTTGGATGGCTCTAATGGCGGAAATCATCTGGTACGGCCATGCCTGTTTCGCAATCCGTGGTCAGGACGTCACCGTACTGATGGACCCGGTTCCGAAATCTTCTGGATACGACATCGGAAATCCGTCGGCAGACATTGTGACGATCAGCCATGACGACCATGGTCATTCGGCGCTGGATCAGGTTGCAGAAGGCTATCGGCTGATCAATGGACCCGGGGAGTACGAAATCCGGGAAGTGTTCATTGACGGCATTCAGACCTATCATGACAGCGAGCGTGGAGCGAAGCTTGGCCGGAACACGGTCTACGTTGTAGAGATCGACGATCTCATCGTCTGTCATCTCGGCGATATCGGCCACGTGCTGACTGAACAGCAAACCGAACTGGTCAGCCCGGTGGACGTTCTGCTGGTGCCGGCGGGAGGTGGACCGACGATTTCCCCATCCCAGGCAGCGGAGATTATTGCTCAGGTGGAACCGGGAATTGTCATTCCTATGCAGTTCAGAACTGACAAGGGCGACGCCGAACGGGAACCGGTTGACGGCTTCCTGCGAGAGATGGCGTCCGCAGAGCACGAAACGGAGCAGCGGCTGCGAGTCCGGAAATCAGATATTGGAGATTCGGCACGCGTGGTTGTACTGGAGCCGGCCTGAGTAACTCGGGCCGGCTTCTCTCTGTATGGGCCGAAGTTGATTATGGATATTGACGAATCGATCGCGAACGGCGGAGTGCGTGCCGTCCAGGCATGTCGGAGGTAGGGAGCACATGCCGAAATACATCTTCGTAACTGGTGGGGTCGCATCATCGGTCGGTAAGGGGATCACGACCGCATCGATCGGCCGGCTGATCAAGGCCCGCGGGCTCAGCGTCTCGATCATGAAGCTCGATCCCTACATTAATGTGGATCCGGGGACGATGTCACCGTATCAGCATGGCGAGGTCTTCGTTACCGACGATGGAGCCGAGACCGATCTCGACCTCGGACACTATGAGCGATTCACCGAGGAGAATCTGAGCCGTGCTTCGAATGTGACGACGGGACAGGTCTATCAGTCCGTCATCGCAAAAGAACGGCGGGGTGATTTTCTGGGCGGAACGGTTCAGGTCATTCCGCACATCACCAACGAAATCAAGGACCGGATCCGGATGGTGGCGGACCGTCACCGAACGGATGTCGTGGTAGTCGAAGTTGGTGGAACAGTTGGCGACATCGAGAGCCAGCCATTTCTGGAAGCGATCCGGCAGATGCGCAAGGAGGAGGGTCGCCGAAACGTCCTCTACCTGCACGTGACTCTGCTGCCGCAACTCTCCAGCACCGGAGAAATGAAGACGAAGCCGACTCAGCACTCGGTCAAAGAACTCCGGGCAATCGGTATCCAGCCAGACGTGCTTGTCTGTCGGGCTGATTCAGACGTGCCGGATGATGTCCGAGCCAAGATCTCGCTGTTCGGCGATGTTGATGAAGACGCGGTTATTCCGTTGCCAACGGCGAGTTCCATTTACGAAGTGCCGCTGATTCTGGAAGAAGCTGGACTCGGACGGTATCTGAGTGAGCATTTCGACTGGATGGAGATTGCGCCGGAGCTGCGCTCCTGGTGTGCGCTGGTTGACCGGATCCGACAGCCTCGGCAGCCGGTGCGAATTGCACTGGTTGGCAAGTACGTCGAGTTGCATGATGCGTACATGAGCGTGATGGAATCCCTGGAGCACGCGGCACTTCACCATGATCTGACGGCGGAGCTCGTCTGGGTTAATTCGGAGCGCGACGACTTCGACGCGATGCTGGAAGAGCTCCGGGATGTTTCCGGGATCGTCGTTCCGGGTGGATTCGGAGCCCGCGGTATCGAGGGCAAGGTTGTGGCGGCGCAGTACGCCCGGTTGCGGAAGATCCCGTATCTCGGCCTCTGCTACGGGCTGCACATGGCGGTAATCGAGTTCTGCCGGAGCGTGCTCGGATTGACTGACGCCAACAGCACGGAGATCGACCCTGAAACTCCTCATCCGGTGATCGATATCATGCCGGACCAGCGAGACGTTGATATGGGCGGCACCATGCGTCTCGGTCTTTACCCGTGCGAGCTGGTTCCCGGAACGCGAGCTGCAGAAGCCTATGACACAGGATCTGTTGATGAACGGCATCGTCACCGCTTCGAGGTCAGCAACGCCTACCGGGAGCAAATGGCAGAGGCTGGATTGATCGTAAGTGGTCAATCGCCAGATGGACGACTGGCTGAAATCATGGAATTGCGTGACCATCCGTTCTTCGTTGGTGTACAGTTTCACCCAGAGTTCAAATCTCGGCCGACACGTCCACACCCGCTGTTCGCGAGCTTTATCGCGGCAGCGCGAAAAGTGCTACATGAGGGTGACCAGCAGTCTTTGCCGTTAGGTGAGGCGCTGGCAGTTCAGTCTGCCCCGCGCTAGGAACGTTGTGGCCGGTGCGGGGACATTGTGATAGGATTCGCAATCGTTGCGGGATCAGAGAGGGAACCCGCTCGGAGACAGGAAGCAGCTCAAGGCCGTCGGCCTTGCAGCGGGATTGGGTTGCTCGGTCGTCGCTGGCCTCATCATATGCGTCCTTGGGGGTGTTCTCCTCGATCGCTGGCTGGATACCACCCCGTGGTTTACGTTGGTCGGTGTGTTACTGGGGATACTCGCAGCTGGCAGCCAACTCTATCGGCTTGCGATGTCAGGGCGCTGATTCCGTGCGGTTGCAACACCGCACGAAACATGGTGAAATCAGGCGGTTGTCGACCGTGAAGGGCAAGGAAATCCGATGGATGTAAATGTTTACGTTGCCCCAGGTGAGTTAGGCAGTTTCTCGATTCCGGGAACCGGGATCGAAGTCGCTATCACCAACTCACTGATCACGACCGTACTGGTGATGGGCGCACTGCTTCTGGTCGGTGTTCTTATTGCCCGGCGAGCAACACTGGTACCGAGTCACATCCAGGCGGTATTCGAACTGCTCACGGAGTTCATGCTCAACCTCGTAGAAAGCGCCGCAGGCAGGACATTTGCCCGGCGCATTTTTCCGCTCGTTGGCGGGGCATTTATCTTCATTCTCTTTGCTAACTACTCCGGTCTGTTGCCCGGAATGAAGACAATCTTCTGGTACGGCGACAACCCGGAAACGTATTCACTTCTCTTTCGCGCACCAACAGCAGATCTCAATATGACGCTTGCCCTGGCGGTGGTGACGTTCACGGCGGTACAGATTGCCGGTGTGGCGAGTCACGGCGTTGGCGGGCGGCTGAAGCACATGCTGGCGGGTCCATGGTGGATCGCCTGGCTTCTGTTTCTTATTGAGATCGTTAGTGAGCTCTCCCGTATTATCTCGTTGTCGTTCCGTCTTTTCGGCAACATCTTCGCGGGTGAGGTGCTGCTTGGTGTCATGTACACGCTTGCAAACGCGATCAAGATCAGCGTCGTTGGCTTGCTGATCCCGGTGGTCTTCCTTTATCTGGAAGTTCTCTTCGGAGCGGTGCAGGCACTGGTGTTCGCGCTTCTGACGCTCGTATATATCGTCCTTGCGGCAGCGCATGATGACAATCACGAGCACGAAGAGCACGGACATCACGAGAGCCATCAGACGGATGAGACGTCAGGCCAGGCACAGCCAGGCGCGTCGGCATCCGGAGACTAATCAACACAGGGAACGGTCGCCCGAGCGGGCGTTGGGTTCGGTAGGTAGAGATTCGTCGGCTAGCGTGGGCCAGCCGATGAGGGGAGGAAGTCCAGAGTGTTTAACGAAGTTAGCGATCCGAATGTCGTTATTCCGATGGCTGCGGCGCTCGCAATTGGTATCGGTTCGATTGGACCGGGCCTCGCCATTGGTATGGCCGTGAAGGCCGCGATGGAATCTCTGGGTCGCAATCCGGAGGCTGAAGGTGCTATCCGACTGACCATGATCATCGGTGCCGCGCTGGCTGAGGCTATCGCGATTTACGCCTTCGTGGTCGCCATCATTATTGCGTTCGCGATCTAGAACTTACCGAGACTGACGCCCGCAGCTTCCTGCGGGCGTTCGGGTATCGGAGTATCGCCGGAGCGTTATCGTGTAACCGCGGGTTTGCCCTGAGAGGCGAGCCGGGCCGTGATAGCGCTGGTCAGACGCATACGATGAGGAAGTGCAGATGGACGCACTCGGAATAGATCTCGTAACGTTTCTCATCCAGATCTTTGCGTTCCTTGTCTTCATCTGGATCTTCTGGCAGTTCGCACTCGGGCCGATTACCCGGATGCTGGACGAACGCCAGGAGCGAATTCGGGAGAGCATGGAAGCCGCGGAGCGGATGGAGCAGGAACTCGCCGCAACGCAGGCCCGTAACGAAGAGATCCTGGCAGAAGCGCGGCGCGATGCTCAGGAGATTCTGAGCACTGCGCGTGAGAACAGCGAACAGATTCTTAATCGCGCCAGAGAACAGTCTCAGCAGCAGGCCGATCAGATGATCGAGAAGGCGCAGGCAACAATCGAAGCCGAGCGCACGCAGGCCTGGAACGAGCTTCGTGAAGAGGTTGCTGAACTGGCGATCACCGCGGCGACCAAGATCGTCCGGCAAGAGCTCGACCGCGAGAAGCACGCGGAGCTGATTCGCGAGACTCTGGCGGAAGCCGAACAGGGATCAGCGCGGGAGACTCAGGACTAGATTCTGGTCCTCAGTACGGAACTTGCGGCTGAGCTACTGTAACGCAGCAAGAAGGGGTGCACGAAATGGCAGTCGCTGGTGCGGCAAAGCGCTATGGACAGGCTGCGTTTGACGTTGCCAAAGAGCATGGCTTGATCGATCAGTGGGAATCCGATTTCGGAATGATTTCGGAGATCCTGGGCGATGAAGGGATGATGGAGTATTTCCAGAGTCCGGCAGTCCCACGCAGTTCGAAAGTAGCTGCACTGACCGACATACTGCCGAACGAGAACCAGGTGCTGCTGCGTAATCTCCTTCTGTTGTTGCTAGAGCGGCGTCGCTTCCATGAAGTGCATGACGTAGCCGCGGTGTTCCAGGAGCTTGTTCTGCAGGAGCGAGGAATTCTCGTTGCACGAGTCTCCACGGCTATAGAGCTCACCGAAGACGAGATGGGGCTGGTGAGAGACCGGCTGAGCACGATTCTTGGTAAACAGATTGAGATTCTTCCACAGGTCAACCCCGAGATCATCGGCGGAATTGTGGCGCAGATCGGTGACGATCTGTTTGATGGAAGTGTTCGCACGCAACTGGCATTGCTGAAGAGACGTCTGGCAACGTAGGCTGGACGGAAACCAGTACGACAACGTAAGGCGCATGATCCCGAACGGGCGAGTGGCCAATTTCGAGATTCTGGAGGAGTCATGGTCGCACGATCGACTGAGATACGCGACATCCTGAAGAAGCAGATTGAGTCGTTCGGCACCGAGTTGACGGTGACGAACGTCGGCTATGTCGTGGAGGTCGGTGACGGTATCGCCCAGGTCCACGGACTGCGGGATGTCATGGCCAACGAGCTGGTCGAGTTTTCTACTGGCGTCATGGGGATGGCATTTAACCTCGAGGAAGACTCGGTCGGTGTCATCATCATGGGCGAATACACCGACATTGAAGAGGGCGACGAGGTCAAGGCAACCGGCCGGATTATTCAGGTGCCGGTTGGGCAGGCGCTCGTTGGACGAGTGGTCAACGCCCTTGGTCAGCCACTGGACGGCAAAGGCCCGATCGAAACCGAAAAGTTTCGACCTGTGGAGCGCATCGCGCCCGGTGTCATTAGCCGGCAGGACGTCGACACCGCACTGCAGACCGGTATCAAGGCGATTGACTCGATCATTCCGATCGGGCGAGGTCAGCGCGAGCTGATCATTGGCGACCGCCAGACCGGTAAGAGTGCGATCGCGATCGATACGATCATCAACCAGAAGGACTCCGACGTAATCTCGATCTACGTGGCCGTTGGTCAGAAGCGCGCACAGATCGCGCAGACGGTCGCGACACTCGAGCGTCACGGTGCGATGGATAGCACGATCGTGGTCGTTGCATCCGCGGCGGACCCGGCGCCGTTGCAGTTCATTGCCCCCTACGCTGGTTGTTCGATGGGTGAAGAGTTTATGGAGAACGGGGGCCACGCTCTCGTTATCTTTGATGACCTCTCCAAGCATGCCTGGGCGTATCGTCAGGTCTCGCTTCTCATGCGGCGCCCACCAGGACGTGAAGCCTATCCGGGCGACGTCTTCTACCTGCACTCTCGCCTGCTGGAGCGGGCTGCGCGTATGCGTGACGATCTGGGCGGCGGGAGCTTGACCGCATTGCCGATCATCGAGACCCAGGGCAATGACGTCTCGGCGTACATTCCGACTAACGTTATTTCGATTACGGACGGCCAGATCTTCCTCGAAACTGACCTGTTCTACGCCGGTGTTCGACCGGCGGTGAACGCTGGTCTCTCGGTGTCGCGTGTCGGTGGTGACGCACAGATTCGCGCCATGCGGCAGGTGGCCGGGAAGATGAAGCTGGAACTTGCGCAGTTCCGCGAGCTGGCTGCGTTCGCGCAGTTCGCGTCTGATCTTGACCCGGCAACTCGTCGGCAGATCGACCGCGGCCAGCGCCTGACCGAGATTCTGAAGCAGCCCCAGTACCAGCCGTTGCCAGTGGAAGAGCAAGTTGTCTCGATCTGGTTGGCGACGAACGGCTTCATGGATGACGTTCCAGTGGAGCGCATCAGTGAGTGCGAACGTGCCTGGCTGGAGCATGTGCGAACATCACACGCTGACCTGATGAAATCGGTTGTTGAACAAGGTCGGCTGGAAGATGACATGATCGAGTCGTTGACGAAGGCGGCCGAAGAGTTCAAGAACAACGTCTGGTCCTAGCAGGACAATGACGACGGGAAGCAAGCTGACGTTCAGGGAGGGCGAGCGCATTGCCAACACCACGTGAGATCCGACGCAGGATCCAGAGTATCAAAAATACCTCCCAGATCACGCGCGCGATGGAGATGGTCGCGGCGTCCAAGATGCGCCGCGCTCAGCAGGCAGTTACTGCCTCCCGCCCGTACTCGGAACGGCTTCGCCTGATGATCGGCGACCTCGCGGCGATGGCAGCTATGGAAGAGGAACAGGACGAGTTCCCGCTGTTGCAGCGCCGGGAGATCAAGCGTTCCCAGATCATGCTTGTTACGGCAGACCGCGGTCTTGCCGGTGCGTTCAACTCCAACATCATCCGGCGCGGGCTCCAGTTCATGCGCGAGCGTGAAGAGGGTTTCGACAACATCGACGTCGTCGCTATCGGGCGAAAAGGACGCGATTTCCTGAATCGATACGGTCAGCCGCTGGTGGCCGATTTTACGAATCTGCCGGACCGGCTGACGATCGACGATGTGCGTCCGATGATCCAGATCGCGTCTGAGGATTTCGTCGCCGGCAAAGTCGATGCTGTGCATGTGGTCTATACGCAGTTCATCAATACGCTGAGGCAGGAACCGCGAGTTATGCAGGTGCTGCCGATCGAGCCAGCGGAAGACACCGGTGAGGTTCGGGATTACATCTTTGAACCAGATCCGGCGACGGTGCTGAATGAACTGCTGCCACGCTACATCGAGGTGCAGATCTACCAGACACTGCTGGAATCGATCGCATCCGAGCATAGCGCGCGTATGGTTGCCATGCGCAACGCGACGGATAACGCGAAAGAAATTCAAGACGAACTGACGATGAGCTACAACAAAGCGCGGCAGGCACAGATTACCGCCGAGGTGTCTGAGATCGCCGCGGGAGCCGTTGCCCAGCAACGGTAGTGACAGGCAGGGGAGCTCTGTACGAGTTCCCGCGTTCGAATAGCCGAGGGGTGCGGAGACGATGTCGACCACATTGGCGACCGGAAAGATTGTTCAGATCCAGGGTGTTGTTATCGACGTGGAGTTTCCACCCGACCAGCTCCCGCAGATTTACAGCGCCCTTGTCGTAGAGCGCGAAGAAGAAGGCCTGCTGACGCTCGAAGTGCAGCAGCACCTTGGTAATGACTGGATTCGCGCGGTCGCGATGTCCGGTACCGAAGGACTGCGACGCGGCACTGAGGTAAAGGACACCGGTCGGCCGATCGAGGTTCCGGTGGGGCCGAGCACGCTTGGCCGCATCATGAACGTCGTTGGCGAGCCGATCGACGAAGCGGGACCTGTTCAGTCTGAGGACCGCTACACGATTCACCGTGATGCGCCGTCTTTCGAAGAGCAGACGACCTCCGTCGAGGTCTTCGAGACCGGCGTCAAGGTTATTGACCTTGTTGCCCCGTTTACCCAGGGTGGTAAGACCGGTGTCTTCGGCGGTGCCGGTGTCGGCAAGACCGTTATTATTCAGGAGCTGATCCGTAACATTGCGCAGGAGCACGGCGGTTACTCCGTGTTTACCGGTGTGGGTGAACGCACCCGCGAAGGTACCGCGCTCTGGGGCGAGATGAATGACTCCGGCGTTGTGGACAAGACGGTCCTGGTCTTCGGTCAGATGAACGAGCCTCCGGGAGCACGCCTCCGTGTCGGCCTGACCGGGCTGACGATGGCCGAGTACTTCCGGGATGAAGGTCGCGACGTTCTCCTCTTCATCGACAACATCTTCCGATTTGTTCAGGCTGGTATGGAAGTGTCGGCGCTGTTGGGCCGTATGCCGAGCGCGGTGGGTTATCAGCCGACGCTGGGTACCGAGATGGGTCAGCTGCAGGAGCGGATTACCTCCACAAACCGCGGTTCGATTACCTCGGTGCAGGCTGTGTACGTTCCGGCGGACGACTACACTGACCCGGCCCCGGCGACGACGTTCGCTCACCTTGACGCGACGATCTCGCTCGAGCGCTCACTTGCCGAGCAGGCCCTGTTCCCGGCTGTGGACCCACTCGGTTCGACGTCGCGAATTCTGGACCCGCTTATCGTTGGTGAAGACCACTACAACGTTGCCCGTGAGGTTCAGCGAGTGCTGCAGCGCTATCGTGACCTGCAGGATATTATCGCGATCCTCGGTATCGAGGAGCTCAGTGAGGACGATAAGCTGACTGTGGCTCGCGCCCGTAAGATGCAGCGATTCCTGACGCAGCCGATGTTCGTTGCTGAACAGTTCACCGGTACGCCGGGACGCTATGTGGAACGTGCCGAGACGGTTCGCGGTTTCCAGGAGATTCTGGACGGCAAGCACGACCACCTGCCGGAGCAGGCGTTCTATATGGTCGGTACGATTGACGAGGCCGTGGAGCGCGGCGAGCAGATGGCCGAGCAGGAATAGCGCACTTGCGCGGCCTGGAGCCGAATCCCGGTTGATCGGTGATCATCCGGAAGATGGAGAACTGAATGGCAAAGCTCAGTGTCGAAATCATTACCGGAGAGCGTGTCGTCTACGAGGAATCGGACGTCGACATGGTGATCGCGCCTGGAGCAGACGGTTCACTTGGTCTGCTCCCGAGCCATGCGCCTCTTTTCACGTTGTTGTCGCTCGGTGAAATGCGGGTGATCAAAGGCGGTGAAGAGCAGTCACTGGCCGTCTTCGGTGGGTTTCTGGAGATCTCGGAAGATCATGTCCGCATTCTCGCGGATGCTGCCGAGCGCGCCGAAGAGATTGATGTTGACCGCGCCGAGGTTGCACGGCAGCGTGCTGAGTCCCGCAAGGTTGAGGGCACGAGCGCGACGGAAGATATGATTCGGGCCGAAGCTGCAATGCGGCGCTCGATGGTCCGGCTCAAGATCAGCCGGCGCCGGCAAGGCGGTCGCCAGGGTGGCGGCGGATCAACACAGAATCCGAACTAGCGCCCGACGTCGCAAGAAATCGCTTTCTGAAGCACCGGCTGGACTACGCGTTCCGGCCGGTGCTCTTTGTGAGACAGCATTTCAACGCTCAATGGTCTAGACTATAGGGAATGTCGCCCGGCTGTCATTTGCGCAGTGTCAGTCCCGATTATCCGCCAGAAGGAGCAACCATGCAGACCAGCGTCGATACCCAGACCATTCGAATTCAGGGCGGACAACGCCTCAGCGGGCGCGTTTCAATTTCCGGCGCCAAAAACGCGGCACTTCCCGTTATGGCGGCAGCACTGCTGACTGAAGAGGAGTGCCTTCTGGAGAACGTACCGGCGCTGGAGGACATCTTCGTCATGGCTGATTTGCTTCGATGGCTCGGAGCAGACGTTGATTTCGACCAGGAGCGAGGACGTGTCCGAATCTGCGCGGAGAAGATCCATCGGCGGGAAGCACCGCAGGAACTCGTTGAGCGGATGCGCGCATCATTTCTGGTAACCGGGCCGTTGCTGGCGCGATTCGGTGACGTTCACTCCACAACACCGGGTGGGTGCAAACTGGGTAGTCGACCCGTTGACGTCGACGTCCGTGGTCTCCACCGCATGGGGGCGAATGTGGAGCAGGATGGAAATGGATACCATCTGACTGCCTCCCGTCTCTACGGCAACGACATCTACATGGATTACCCGAGCCACACTGGCACGGAGAACCTGCTAATGGCGGCGACGCTCGCCCGTGGACAGACCCGGATCATCAATGCGGCTTCTGAACCGGAGATCGTCTCTCTGGGCTCGATTCTGATGGATATGGGTGCCCGCATCAAGGGAGTCGGAACCCCACACATCAGTGTCCAGGGTGTGGATCGGCTTCGCGGCTATCGAGCTGCGATTCTGCCGGATCGTCTGGAAGCCGGTGCCTTTGCGATAGCAGCGATCATTACCGGCGGTGAAGTGGTGCTTGAACGGGTATCAGAACCGGACATGCTCCCTCTGACCCACAAGATTCGCGAAGCCGGCGGTGAAGTCTGGTGGAGCGAGCACGAGATGATGGTGCGGGGAAGCGGTCCGTTGCGACCGACCGACATCCAGGCGCTGCCCTTTCCCGGATTTCCGACGGACCTGCAGGCACCGTTCGCGGTATTGATGACCCAGGCACACGGGCAGAGCCGGATCTACGAGCGCGTGTTCAACGACCGCCTGCGCTACGTTGCGGAACTCCAGGCAATGGGCGCGAATATCGAGTTGATCGACAAGCAGCAGGCGGTGATCTACGGCCCGAGTCGATTGCATGGTGCTGATGTCCGTGCGCTGGATATTCGAAGCGGGGCGTGCCTGGTGCTGGCCGGCCTGGTCGCAGAAGGTGAAACCCGGGTCCGGGAGATTCAGCACCTGCGCCGCGGGCATGAAGATATTGTCGGAAAACTCGCCTCACTCGGCGCTGAAATCGATTATCTGCCCGGAGATTAGCAGGTGTTGTCTGGGCGGTGTCAGAATCTTCCTGACCACAGGGAGTGGCAGATAAGCGCCGTTTTCGTTCATAATTTCTCAAGCCAATCGATGCTGGCATCCTGAAGGGGTATCAATGTCGTCCGATCAGCATCACGGTCACCCCGCGCAACTCGAAAGTGAACACCAGATTCAGGAACACGACTCCGACTCTGAGGAGGAAGAGCGCACCGTGTCGCTCCGGGATCGAATTATCCCCTTCTCTGCGCTCGGAGTCCTTGTGATTCTGATCGGTGTTCTTGCGTACACACTGCACACACCGTCCAGCTCCAGCATGGGCGCTGGCGGTCGGGTCAACGCGACGGGCAGCATCGTCCACGTTGATGATCGCGCCGCTCCGGATTTCACCCTGGAAACGTTTGACGGTGATGAGGTTTCGCTGGCGGATCTCGAGGGCAAGTCAGTTGTGATCAACTTCTGGTCTTCCTGGTGCCCGCCATGTCGTGATGAAGCGCCAATGCTCAATCAGTTCCATGCCGAGACCCAGGATAGCGACGATGTTGTACTCATCGGCGTTGCGGTCTGGGATGATCCGAGCGATTCAATCGACTTCATGCGGCGACACAACCTGAGCTTCACCAATCTGTACGATCAGAACGGGTCAGTGCTGATCGACTACGGGGTGTACGGCGTTCCAGAGACGTACTTCATCGGTCCGGATGGCACGCTTCACGGCAAGTATCGTGGGCCGTTGGAGTCAGCTGATCACATCCACGAACTCAAAGAAGAATTCGTGGCGGGTTCGACATAAGAGACCTGCATGGCACGCTTCTGGGTGACGTTACGAGCCGTGCTGGACAACCGGAGGCACCTTGGACATCGCCGAAGCAGGTCAGGTCATTCTGCGGTTGGCTCACGGCCTTGCTGCGGCGATCTGGGTAGGTGGAGGAGCCTACTATCTGCTGGCGGTTCGTCCCAGCGTTCGCAACGCAGGTGACGAGCAGTCCAGGGCACTCGCTGGTGCGGTGCAACGCGAATTCGGCGAGTGGGCGTCTGTTGCTACGATCGTCATGGTTGCAACCGGCGTCATTCTGATGTTTGAACGGCTCTCTGGGGGGCAGGGGACGGCGGTGTACGTCACCCTGCTGGTAATCAAGATTGTGGCTGCCGTAGCGGCGTTCTGGATGACCGGCGTGCTACGACCCTCCCGGGGAATCCGCGGGCCACGACGAACCGGTAAGCTGGACACGGCCTGGCTGGTTTTGAGCTTGAGTATCGTCGCATTTTTGCTTGGGGCGTTACTGACGACAATCTACCCGGCGGGACTCGGGTAGACAGGAAAACCACTACACGCGACGCTGGCAATGACTGATACCATTGCAATAACTTCATCGGGCCTCCAGGGGCTACCGGCAACGGAGGAGGAAGGGTGACCAAGAATCGAGCCTGGTTCAATCCAAAGATCGCAATCGCTGCGGCCGTTCTGGTCGTCGCTGTTGGCTACCTGATGTACACCAGCGCCCAGAGTACCTCAGCTTCGTTCTTTGACACTGTCAGTGAGCTGAATGCGCGGGGAGACTCGATCAACGGCGAGCTCGTCCGTGTTGGTGGGGATGTCGTCGAAGAGTCGATCGAGATCGATGGCGTCGCTGGCCCGGTTTATTTCGAGATCACTGACGGCCAGGAGACGATGGCGATTGTCTATGATGGGCAGGTGCCAGACATCTTCGATGAGCACATCGAGGCCGTAGTCGAGGGAACCTATTACTCGGATGGTGTGTTCGAGGCCGACACGGTGCTGACCAAGTGCCCGTCCCGCTTCCATGATGAGTACGACGACGCTGAAGAGTACGAAGACTACGAGTACGATGACAAGGAGTGGGATGATTCCCACCCGGATTCCGGCACTGCATCGAACGACTAACTAGGAGAGGCCTTTCGGAGTGGCGGAGCTCGGTTCTGGCGTCCTTATCGTAGCACTCCTGCTAGCACTCTACGGGTTCGCGGTTGCGCTGATCGGCGCTCGTCGTAACATTCCCGAACTGGTAGAAAGCTCGATTCGCGCGACCTGGGGTGTTGCGGCACTCGTCGTGGTCGCATCCGGCGCGCTTTTATACGCCTTTGTAACTCACGATTTCAGCCTGGACTACGTTGCCGGGCGTTCCAGTACTGACATGCCGTTCGAGCTGGTGCTCTCGGCGTTCTGGGGCGGCCAGGAAGGTAGTCTGCTCTACTGGGCGACCATTTCCACAGTGCTCGCGGCGATCGCCATCACGATTCATCGGCGTCGTGATCGGGCGCTGATTCCATATGTCGTCGCCACCTCGTTTGCAATCAACATCTTCTTCCTGGTCATGCTGACGATGATCACCAGCCCCTTCACCGTGCGGGCAAATCCGCCCGACGAAGGCATGGGACTCAACCCGCTGCTGCGTGATCCGGGGATGATCATTCACCCGCCGTTGTTGCTCGGAGGCTTTGCGGCGTTTGCGGTTCCGTTCGCCTTCGCGATTGCGGCGCTGGTGACTGGCCGGCTCGGAGAAGACTGGATCCGGGCAATCCGGCACTGGGCGCTGATTGCCTGGGGTGTGCTGGGGCTCGGTCTGCTCATCGGGGCGTGGTGGGCTTATCACGTCCTTGGCTGGGGTGGATATTGGGGTTGGGACCCGGTTGAAAACGTTGCACTCCTTCCATGGTTGACTGCCACTGCATTCATTCATTCGGTAATCGTGCAGGAACGCCGCGGCATGCTGAAGATCTGGAACATGTCGCTCATCGTGGCGTCGTTCCTGCTCGCGATCTTTGCTACCTTCGTCGTTCGAAGTGGCGTGTTATCGTCCGTGCACTCGTTTGCCACATCGGAGATCGGTCCCTGGTTCCTTGGCTTCCTCGCCATTATGACCGTTGGCTCGGTGGGGCTGCTCATCTACCGGATTCCCGGCCTGCAGAGCGATCGACAGCTGGAATCGGTTGTTTCCCGCGAAGGCGGCTTCCTCTTCAACAATCTGCTGTTCACCGCCATGGCGTTCGCAACCTTTTGGGGAACGGTCTTCCCGATCGTCAGCGAACTCTTCCGGGATACCAAGCTCATGGTCGGTCCACCGTTCTATGATCAGGTAAACGGACCGATTTTGCTAGCACTGATCATTCTGATGGGTATCGGGCCACTTCTGGCCTGGCGGCGTTCATCGACCAGACTGCTCTATCGCAACCTGATCTATCCGGCCGTGGCCGGAGTTGTCTCGACGATCGTCGCGATCATCATGCTGGACCACATTCTGGCGTCGATCGCGATCGGAGCGACAATCTTCGCTGTCGGGACGATCGTTCTGGAGTACGCGCGTGGCGCATATGCCCGGCGGAAGAGCACGGGCGAGATGTACCCGGTGGCGGTGTCCATGCTGGTTCGGAAGAACTCCCGCCGGTATGGCGGCTACATCGTGCATCTGGCGATCGCGATCATGGCGCTCGGCGTGATCGGTTCGCATTTCTTCCAGACCGAGCGACAGTTCGTTATGGAACCTGGTGAGACGGCTGAAATCGGTAACTACGAAGTAACCTTTCAGGGACTGGACAATCGACAGACCGCTGATGCGAGCGTGATTGCCGCCGTGGTCGATGTCGCGCGAAACGGTGACCACCGCGGTACAGTCGAGGCGTACCGGTTCTTCTATCGGAACTTCGAAGACCAGCCTACCGCCGAGATGGGTGTGATGACGATCGGTATCGACGACGTGTATGTCGTACTCGACCGATGGGAAGAAAGCGGCACAGTCGGTTTGCGAGTGTTCATCAACCCGATGGTAAGCTGGATCTGGATCGGCGGCGGTGTGTTCGTCGTCGGTATGTTGACGCTATTCTGGCCGGACCCGAAACCTAGCCGTTCACGCCAGAAAGGACCGGCCCGAGAGGCGGTGCTACGTGAAGCGTAAACTCCTTGCAGGCGCTATTCTCGCGATCCTCGTTTCCGTCATCCCGATGAGCGTTTCCGCGGATGAACAGTTCGAGATGAGTCCGAAGGCGCTGGAGATTGCGAATAATCTGAATTGTCCGGTGTGCGAAGGGCAGCCGGTGCGAGATTCCAACGCGCAACTCGCCCGGGATATGCGTCGTACGATTCAGGAAAAACTGGACGCCGGCTATACCGAAGAGGAAGTCTACGACTACTTTGTGGACCGCTACGGAGTTGGCATTCTGCGCGAACCGCCGCGGAGTGGTTTCTTTCTGACACTGTGGTGGGCGCCGATTCTGGGGATCGCAATCGGGGCGCTCGTCCTGGGTACATTCATCACCCAGCGCCGAAAGCCAAACAAGAAGAAGGCATCCACTCCGGACACTGGCGACCAACAGCCTGATATCGGAGATGACGACCTGTCAGAGTACGAGCAACGGATCCTTCAGGATCTGGAAGATGATAACTCGTCACAGGACAGGCGGTAGTTGATGCTTGTCTACCTGTTTCTGGTCGCACTTGCGGTGGTTATCTTCGCCATGGTGCTGCAGCCGTTGCTGGAAGCGAAACGGCGATACACGCCGCCACCGCAGAATACGCTGAACGATCTTCGCGCCCGGCGGACGTATCTGCTGGAAGCGTTGCGTGATGTCGAGCTGGACTACGCCACCGGCAAGGCTGAGCCCGGGCACTATGAGGAGACGCGCAAGGCGTATCTGAGAGAAGCCGCCGAGGTTCAGCGTCAGCTCGATCAGATGCAGGATCGGCTCGACACAGATATCGAGCGCGAGATCGCCGAACTCCGTGAAGCTGCCCGGCAGCACGCCGTTGAGCAGGAACGTACGTCTGAGGCCACGTGACAGTGACGAAACCGCAGTCGCCTCCGGAGACGGAGGAGCAGTCGCCCGTTGCCCGGATTCGGGCCACGGGACTGACCAAGCGCTACGTGATGCGCACTGTGTTGCGAGGCGTAGACCTCGAAGTAGATGCCGGGGAAGCAGTCGTCCTGTTTGGAGCAAACGGAGCCGGGAAGACGACACTTCTGCGCGTTCTTTCAACACTGACGCGCCCGCAAAAGGGCTCGCTGGAGATCAACGGGCTCGACTCCGAGGCTGAAGCGATTACCGTCCGGGGACAGCTTGGCGTCCTCGCTCACCAGCCGTACGTCTACGATTCCCTGACAGCGCGGGAGAATCTTCAATTCTTCAGCCGGATGTTCGAGGTTCCCGACGCGGACGATCGGATCCAGCGGGTGCTCGGTGATGTTGAGCTGCTCGAACGGGCGGACGACCAGGTCGGAACGTTTTCTCGTGGGATGCTGCAGCGGATCGCGCTTGCGCGTTCGATTCTTCATCGGCCTTCGATCCTGCTGTTCGACGAGCCGGACACCGGGCTGGATGTTGCCAGCGTCAAGGTGCTGGAGCGGATTCTGAACGAGCATTGCGCCGATGGCGGAGCGCTTCTAATGACCACCCACGATCTCGAGTTCGGGATCCGTGTCGCAAGTCGGGTGCTGGTCATGGATGGCGGGCGAATCGCCCTGGATCGGGACGCGAACGAGATAGTGCCAGCCGAGGTGGAATCGATCATGGGAGCGCCGGGTGCGTAATCTCGATAAGATTCTCGCCATCGTCTGGAAGGATCTGCTGACCGAGGTGAGGTCCCGGGAACTGGTCGTCGGGATGCTGGTCTTCGCGATGTTGACGATCGTGACGTTCAACTTCGCGTTCGATCTTACTGGCATCGAGCGGGCCCCCAGCGGAGCAGGGGCGCTCTGGGTCGCGTTCATCTTCGCAAGTCTGCTCGGACTCGGTCGGGCAGTCGCGATGGAGCGAGACAAGGGTTCGTTCGACGGACTTCTGCTGGTGCCAGTCGATCGGGGCATGATCTACCTCGGCAAGTTGCTCGGCAACGTGATTTTCATCAGTGCGGTGCAGCTTGTGACGATCCCGGTCTTCGGGGCACTGTTTGATTTGCCGGTCTATCAGCCGATGCTGTTCCTGATCCTGTTTCTGGGGACACTTGGAATTGCCGGGCTGGGGACACTGTTTTCGATTATGGCGGCGAGTACTCGCGCCCGGGAAGTCATGCTTCCGGTGCTGCTGTTTCCGCTGGCGCTTCCGGTTGTTATCAGTACCGTGCGGGCTACCACACTGGTGTTGACCGATCGGACCGAGGCGCTGATGCAGTGGATCAATCTGCTGGCCGCATTTGATGTTATTTTTCTAACCATCTCGTTTCTGGTGTTCGACAGGGTTGTGGAGGACTAGCAATGTCACCAGACGGACGATTCGGGGGAAGTGCAACGGGGAAGATTCTGGCGATCGGTACCGGTGTGACGATGCTGATCGCCATCTACATGATGTTCCTGTACGCACCGCAAGACACGATGCAGGGCCCGGTCCAGCGAGTCTTCTACCTGCACCTGCCGCTGGCCTGGATCGCCTACCTGGCGTTCTTCATCGTGTTTGTGGCGAGCATCGCGTATCTGATCAAGCGAAATCGTCGCTGGGATCAACTGGCGCGCTCATCAGCTGAAGTTGGACTGGTTTTCACCACGCTGGTGATTATCACCGGTTCGATCTGGGGCCGCCCGATCTGGGGCACGTTCTGGGAGTGGGACGCACGGCTGACCACAACGTTGATCCTCTGGTTCATTTATCTTGGGTACTTCATGGTCCGGGCATATGTATCTGACCAGGAACGCGCGATGCGTTATGCAGCCGTCGTCGGGATCATCGGTTTCATCGATGTGCCGATTATCCATATGTCGGTCCGCTGGTGGCGGACACTTCACCCGGAACCGATCGTCACGCAATCTGGCGGGCCGGCAATGCCGGACTCGATGCTGTACACACTCGGCGTTTCGCTGGTGGCTTTCACACTCTTCTTTGGCTATCTCGTCTATCAGAAACTGTTGATCGAGCAGGCGAAAGATCAGGTTGCCGACCACAACCTGGCTGTTGCCGACCGTGAAGCCGACGAGGCTCGCGAACACTCTGCGAAAGGAGCGACCGCGTAATGGACAACGAAACCTATCTCTTTATGGCGTTCGGAATCAGCTGGGTCGTTTTCGCGGTCTACCTCTGGTCGATCAACAACCAGGCGCAGGGCCTGAGTGAAGAAGTACGGTCACTTCGGGACCAGCAGGATGACGAGCATCAATAGACGGCATATTCATCAGGGACCTGGCAGACCCGGCAAACCGCGAATCCGGACCTGCGGGACCATTGGCTCGTACCTGAGGACACTACCGGGAAGCTCTTCAGCCCCTGAGATAACGCGAAACCCAATTCGGGCCATTGCCCGTGCTTAGCCATTCCAGGCAACTGGCACCTGCCGGGCTTCTGGCCATTGCGGTGGCATTTGGCCTGGCGCGGTATGGCTATGGGCTCTTCCTGCCTGAATTCCGGGAGGCGTTTGCTCTTTCGACAGAGGCACTGGGATTCATCGCGGCGGGAGCCTATGCAAGCTACCTCGCTGCGCTCCTGGTCACCGGCGCGATTGTCGCTCGCGTCGGCCCCAGGCTTCCGGTCGTGATCGGTGGGCTGTCGGCAGCGGTGGGAATGGCGATGATCGGATTTGCTGCGAACACAGCAATGCTGGTAGTCGGTGTGCTTCTCGCAGCTACAAGCCCTGGATGGTCGTGGGCGCCGTTCTCTGACGCCGTGGCGCGGATGATACGCCTCGATTCCCAGAGTCGGACGCTGTCGATTATCACCACTGGCACCACCTTCGGGATCCTGATTGCCGGTCCAGCGGCGCTGGTAGCTGGCGCAACCTGGCGGGGCGCCTGGATCGCCTTCGCGATTGTGGCACTCGCGGTGACGATATGGAACGCACTCCTGTTGCCCGATGGTCCACACAATCGAGCGGACGAAGACGGAAGCGCAGCGCTTCCAGAACTCCGCTGGCAATGGTTCGTCGGACAACGGTCGATTCGTCTCTTTGCGGTGGCGATCTCATTCGGGTTCACCGGGACGGTCTATTGGACCTACGCGGTGGATCTTGTTGCTCAAGCCGGTGGATTTGCGCCCTCTGCAGGACCGCTGTTGTGGACTGCGGTCGGTGTCGCAGGGATTGTGGGAGTTGCCACCGGGGACGTAATCTCCCGGCTGGGTTTGCGCCTCTCGTTGATCACGGCACTCACTGCGCTTGCGGTTGCGATAGCAGCGATCGGAGCGGCACCAATGTCCTGGGCCGCGCTTGGGATCTCCGCCGTGCTGTTCGGGTCGAGTTTCATGATGCTGAGCGCGCTTCTGGTTACCTGGACGTCGAAGGTCTTTCCTGATCAACCCGGGACCGGGTTCAGCGCGACGCAGGTATTTCTGGCGGTTGGCACCATCACTGGACCGGCGCTCATGGGCGTTGTAGCCGGCCAGATTGGAATGGAGACCGCCTTTATCGTGACCGCACTACTTGCCCTGCTGACTATCGTTGTCAGGCCGAGGGAATAGGCAGCCTGCCGAACGTGGTCGAGAAGAGCGTAGCGGCTAGCCGTTACTTCCCATGAATCGCCCGCCAGAGCCGTTCAGACGTCAGCGGCATGTCCAGATGTGTCACCCCGAACGGCTGGAGCGCATCAATCGCCGCATTGACGAGCGCCGGCGGCGCGCCGGTGGTCCCGGCTTCTCCAACACCTTTGACTCCCAGCGGATTGAACGGGCTCGGCGTTACGGTATGCGCGGTCTCGAAGTTGGGAAGCTGAGATGCTCGCGGTGGCCCATAATCCATCAGTGATCCCGTCAACAGCTGTCCATTCTCGTCGTAGACGATCTGCTCCTGCAGCGCCTGGCCGAAGCCCTGGGCGAGCCCGCCAACGACCTGGTCCTCGACCAGTCGTGGGTTGATCAGCGGGCCGCAATCGTCCACAGCGATGTATCGCTTGACATCGAGGTCGCCACTCTCCGGATCGATCTCGACAATCGCGACATGGAC
>SLMJ01000146.1 GCA_007133615.1 Thermomicrobiaceae bacterium
ATAGACGGGGTCCGGGCAAATCTGACAGGTGAGCACCGACCGCTGCTCTGGGCTGGGATTGCGCTGGCGCTTGCCGTCGCGATCGTACGGTTCGCGGATCTGCTGAGCCTGGGCCCGGAAGGGGACACAGCGGGTTGGCTCGTCAATGTTCTGGCGGTCGCCCTGTTGATTCTCGTTCCGCTGGGATATCTGATCATTCGATACACGGCAGGAACCGGCTGGGCATACGTGCCAATCGGGCTGCTCACCGTGGTCATCATTTTCGGTGGTATCGGGTTCCGCACATCGGTCATGCTGCCTGACACCAGTCAGGATCGCCCCGGCGACCTGCTCCGAGCCGGAAACACATCCCCGGGCGTCGGTTCACTGCAACACAGACTCCGGACGTTCAGTCGCGATGCAACCACGCATATCCGGGATGTTCGGGATCCGACCGGAGGTCATGGTCTCATGATCGTTGTCCATCGGGACCTGGCTGACCCGATCGCGTGGTACTTCCGGGACTTCCCGAACCTCGCCATTGTGGAAGATGCCGGGGACGTACCAGCGGAAACTGCGCCGGACGCTGCGTTCCTACCTCAGAATTACGAGGAAGACTGGATGGAGGTCTTCGACCAGCACGAGGGCCGTCCATACGCGTTTCGGCACTCCGAGCCAGCGGAGATCCCGGCGTCGGCTCTCAACGGGCTGATGCTATCGGCAGTGAACCCGGCTGAGTTTCGAAACCTGTTCGTCTACACAATCCAGCGCTCAAACCCGGCTCTGCTCGAGCAGGATTCGATGGTTCTCATGCTAAGGGAAGACCATGCGCAGCCGTTCTGGGGAACCGGATCAGACGGTAGCTGATCCCGAGTCACAACATTCATCGGAGATCGACGCTAGTGCGGCTGCAACTCTCTAGTGTCCTGACTGGTGAAGTCGGATATGACATCCAGCAATTCGGTCAGATCGAACGGCTTCGTGAGACAGAGATGAGCACCAGCGGCATCAGCATGCCGTTGTGCCTGAGGAACCGCGGACATAACGATTGAAGCTGGAGAGCTTCCATTATGTTCCTGTCTCAACTCGTAGACCAGATCAGAGCCGAGGCCATCGGGCAGCAGCAGGTCCGCGATAATCACATCCGGGGTTTGCTGTGAACATATTTTGCGAGCTTCTCGCAGGCTTTTGACACAGGTTACCCCGTATCCCGCGTCAGAGAGGATCCAGGTAAGGAGTTCCGAGATCGACGTATCGTCCTCGAGTACGAGTATCTGATGACGCGCTGCTGTCCGCTCCATTGAGAATCACCCCTACCAAGAAATTCCGTCGTCGCAGTTC
Source organism: Thermomicrobiaceae bacterium (assembly GCA_007133615.1). GTDB lineage: Bacteria > Chloroflexota > Chloroflexia > Thermomicrobiales > Thermomicrobiaceae > SLMJ01. The sequence goes on from SLMJ01000146.1 coordinate 1,321, forward strand.
GGCGTCCTCCTTCGTAAACCCTCACCACCACGTGCCTGGTTACTGACACGCAGAAACTGTGCCGGGAGATTGCCGCCACCAGATATTGGTGACGACATTTGCAAATTCGTTGCCAGAGTGCTGGCCACGGAATTGCATTTCAAGTTACGTTCCTGCGATGGTGCGCAAAATCAGTCGCAGCACCGGAACCGCTTGGAAATCGGTATGATTGAGGCTAATCGGGCCTGATTGACGGCCTGACAGGGCGCTGATACGATTCGCTAGCCCTCATTAATTAATCAAAGGGCAATACCCAACTGCGTCGCCAGGAGGACTATGTATGCAACTGGATGACATCAAAGAACCGCGCCAGATCAAGCAGCTTTCTCAACCAGAACTCGTCGATCTGGCAGGTCAGATCCGTCAGCGGATCATGGATGTCGTCGCGGGCCAGACCGGCGGACACTTCGCTTCTAATCTTGGTTCAGTCGAGCTGACTCTGGCACTCCACTACGTCTTTGATTCACCGAAGGACAAGATTGTCTGGGATGTTGGCCATCAGGCCTATCCCCACAAGCTGTTGACTGGTCGGCTGGACCGGTTCGACACGATCCGCCAGTATCAGGGGCTCAGCGGCTTCCTGCAACGAGAAGAAAGCGAGCACGACCAGTTCGGCGCGGGACACGCCAGCACCTCTGTTTCCGCCGCGCTCGGCATGGCGATGGCCGGCAAGATGACGGGTGAGGATTTTCACTCGATTGCCGTCATTGGCGACGGCGCTCTGACCGGCGGGATGTCATATGAGGCGCTGAACAACGCGGGCAACCTGAAGGTGCCGCTGCTCGTGGTTCTCAACGACAACGAGATGTCGATTGCGCCGAACGTGGGCGCACTGCCGAGCTATCTTTCCCGGATCAGGACTGATGGTCGGTACGCATACGCCAAACACGAAATCGAACGGATCCTGCAGCGCATGCCGCAGGGCGAGCTTCTCGTGGAGATGGGCAAACGCATGAAAGACGGCCTGAAAGAGGTCGTCTATCACACCATGATATGGGAAGAGCTCGGCTTCACCTATATCGGGCCGATCGACGGTCACGATGTCGGCCAGCTCATCGAAACATTCGAGCAGGTGAAGGGCATCGAAGGTCCCGTCTTCGTTCATGCGGTAACCACCAAGGGCAAGGGCTACCAGCCCGCCGAGGACGACCCATTCAAGCATCACGCGGCCTCGATCAAGGTGCCCGGCGCTCCACCCTCTCCTCCGAAGTATCAGGACGTCTTCGGGGAGACCTTGACAGAACTCGCAAATGACGATGACCGGATTGTAGCTATTACCGCCGCTATGCCGGATGGAACCGGCCTGTTGCCATTTGAACAAGCGCATCCGGATCGTTTTTTCGATGTCGGGATCGCCGAGCAGCACGGAGTGACCTTCGCCGCAGGTCTGGCAACCCAGGGTTTGCGGCCGGTCGCGGCGATCTACTCGACGTTCCTGCAGCGAGCCTACGACCAGATCGTCCACGATGTCTGCATTCAGAACCTGCCAGTCGCTTTTGCACTTGATCGAGCCGGCCTGGCGGGCGAAGATGGACGAACGCACCACGGATTGTTCGACTTCGCCTACCTTCGATGTCTGCCGAACATGGTGGTGATGGCGCCAAAGGACGAAGACGAACTCCGGCACATGACAAAGACCGCCGTTGAGTACGAAGACGGTCCGATCGCGTTCCGGTACCCGCGTGGTTCCGGTGTTGGCGTGACGATGACCGGCGAACCACACAGCTTGCCGATCGGTCGGGGAGAGATTATTCGCGAAGGCACTGATCTCACGATCGCGGCCATCGGATCCACGGTACTGCCAGCTGAACGGGCTGCCGAAATGCTCGCCGAACAGGGTATTTCCGCGACCGTGATCAATGCCCGCTTTGTGAAGCCGCTTGATGAGGAGCTCATTCTCGACAGCGTCAGCCAGACCGGCGCCCTGGTGACAGCCGAGGAAGCCATGCTGCACGGTGGGTTCGGCTCCGCGGTGCTCGAACTACTCTCAAGGGAAGACGTTCAGATCCCAACGGCGTGCATCGGTATCCCGGATCGCATCTTCGATCACGGTCCGCAGGGCCAGCTCCGCAAGGATGCCGGAATCGATGCGGATGCGATCGTTGAACGCGCCCGGAAGCTGCTCAAGCCGGCGACAGTTGCCGCGTCCTGAGCAATCGAACCAGAGAACCTGAGGATTCACCGGCCGTGTGCTGTGCACACGGCCGGTTATCGCTGACAGAGAGACAATCCCGATGGAAAACCTGGAAATCCTGAATCGTATCTGCGGCGAACTCGGTATCGAGCTCGACTCCGCAACGATCAAGCGGCTCGATGCGCTACGCACGTTGCTCCTCGACTACAACCAGCACACAAATCTGAC
>SLMJ01000183.1 GCA_007133615.1 Thermomicrobiaceae bacterium
GACACGATCATTCCACTACTGGAGGAGAAGCGCCCGGACCGTATGGTTGCCTGTCACCTGTACTCGGAGGAGCAATGACGGCGATTCTGGAAGCGCGAAACATTTCCAAGCAGTTTGGCGGCGGATTGTTTCAACCTCCGCCGTTACAGGCGCTCAGCCAATTCTCGATGCGGATCGAGACCGACCCGCCTTCAATTACCGCCGTCGTCGGAGAAAGCGGGAGCGGGAAGACGACGCTGGCGCAAATCCTTCTAGGGGTTCTGCCACCGAGCACAGGCGATCTTCTGTATTACGGCAATCCCGTCGCCGAACTTTCCAAGAATGAACACTGGCGGTTTCTCCGTGATGTTCAGATGATCCTTCAGGATCCATATGAGTCCTACAATCCCTTTTATCGGGTTGATCACATCCTCCGGGTGGGCGTGCGGCGATTCGGCATTGCCAACAACAGAGCGGAGGAGCAGAAGGTCATTGAAGAAGCGCTGGAAGCGGTGGGGCTCCGTCCGGAGGAAACGCTCGGACGTTACCCGCACCAGCTCAGTGGGGGCCAGCGTCAGCGCGTAATGGTTGCCCGGGCTCTGGCAGTCAGGCCGAAGGTGATCATCGCCGATGAGCCGGTCTCTATGGTGGACGCCTCGCTTCGCGCGACGATCCTCGATAGCTTGCAGACCCTGACCCGTGACTACGGTGTCTCGGTGATTTACATCACCCATGACCTGACAACGGCCTATCAGATCGGTGACAACGTCCTGGTGATGTATCGGGGAATCGTGGCGGAAGCGGGCGATGCGGAACTCGTTGTTCCCGATCCGATCCATCCCTACACCCAGCTACTCGTCGGCTCGATCCCGCGCCCAGATCCCCGGAAGCCCTGGCTTGAAGAACAGCAACCATCCGAAATCGGTCGCAATGCAGATCCCAACAAGGGCTGCAAGTTTGCCGACCGGTGTCCACACGCCATGGAAATCTGCCTGGAAGAGCAGCCGCCGTCATATCAGGTGGACGCGCACCGGGTTGCGGCATGCTACCTGTACCGGGATTCAGCGCAGACCGAGGCAACGGACTTCAGCGATGTGTTTGTTGAGCCAAAGGTCAAGCAGGCGTCTGAGGCGGTATAGCCGGGGAGTTCGTCGCGTCCATTTCCCGAAATAGACAGGGAAGGAAGAGGGAGACCTCATGAGCACCGACCAGATGCGCGGTGTCTATGTCATTCTGTGTACGCCGTTTGATGACTCGGGCAAGATCGAGGAGACGGATCTCCGGCGACTCGTGCGATTCTGCGTCGATGCCGGCGTGCATGGAATCGTCACTACGGCAAATGCTTCGGAGTTCTGGACGCTCTCTGACGACGAGCGGAACTGGATCGTTCGGACCGTTGTCGAAGAGGTTAATGGTCGGATTCCGGTTGTCGCCGGGGTGACGTCTGGAAGTGCCTGGACCTCTTCCATGCTGGCCCGGGAAGTCGAAAACGCCGGCGCGGATGCATTGATGTCAATGCCGCCGATGACCGGCTCGGTACCGCTTTCCGTGGCGTACTCCTTCTATGAGATGCTCTCACGGGCGACCGAGTTGCCGATCTTCGTTCAGAACCATGAACCTCCGATGGGGACGAAGATGCCGCCAGATTTCGTCGTGAAGCTGGTGAATGAGCTTGAGCAAGTGGACTACGTCAAGGAAGAGACGTATCCGCCTGGCCGGCCGCTCGGCACTGAAGTGAAGCATGGGGGTACCGCGCTAAAGGGCGTGATGGGCGGGATCGGCGCCCGGTACATCTTCGATGAGTATCGGCGCGGGGCATGCGGGACGATGCCGGCCTGCCCCTGGTCTGACGTTCACGTTCAGATCTGGAATGCGCTTGAAGCCGGTGACGAAGACACCGCTCGGGCGATCCATAGCGCACTTCTCCCGATCATGAACTCCGAAAACATGCTCGGAGTTCCACTCTACAAACACGTCATGGTGCGCCGCGGACTCATCAGCAGCGACTATGTGCGGAGCTCGTTCGGAAATCCGCTTGATGATATGGATCGGAAAGAACTTGATCGAATGCTGGATGAAGTTGAGCCGTACCTGACACTCGCGTCACCTGCACGAGACTGATCATCGGTAATCGTGATCTGGAGGAACTATGAAGCTGGCGGAACTCGATACGCCGGCCGTTATCTGTGACCTCGATCTTATCGAACACAATCTGCGTCAAATGGCCGCGCGTTGCCAGGAGATCGGAATACCGTTCCTGGCGCACACCAAAGCACACAAGATTCCCGAACTTGCCCACTGGCAGTTGCGATCGGGCGCTACGTCGATCATCTGTCAGAAGATCGGCGAAGCGGAGGAGATGGTTGCTGCCGGGATCAGTGACTTGCTGATTCCGTATAACATCGTGGGAGACGTCAAACTCGAGCGGCTCGCCAGATTGGCCAGACGAGCCAGCATTACGGTGGCGGTCGATTCCGAGGCGACGGCTCGCGGCATATCGAACGTCGCGTCAGCGCAGGACGTCAGCATCGATGTTCTCATCGAAGTCGACACTGGTGCTGCCCGCTGCGGTGTCCAGTCCCCATCGGAAGCAGTGCAGGTAGCAAGGGCAGTTGATGAAGCACCCGGGATACGGTTCGCAGGCGTCATGACCTATCCCAGCCAGATCGAGTCCGGACCGATTCTGGATGCGGTCGTGTCCGAGCTGCGCGGCGCTGGATTGCCTCCAGAGCGAATAAGCGGCGGTGGCACCGGGCACGAACAGGTGTCGAAGGACATCGGCTGCACCGAAACCCGCAGCGGATCGTACATCTGGGAAGGGATGACACGGATCAAGAGCAGCGAGGATCTCAGCGCGGATCGCTGTCCATTGCGCGTTCTCTGCACGGTGATTAGCGTGCCGGTGCCGGGCCGAGTCATCGTGGACGGCGGTATGAAGACCTTCGCAAGCTACCCTCCGGTGCCCTACGGCGAGTGTGTCGAGCATCCAGGCGTGCGGTTCAGCAAGATGTCAGTGGAACACGGAATCCTCGATGCGTCCGACTCCTCCCATAACTTCACGGTTGGCGAACGCCTCAGCATGATCCCGTTGCATCAGGAAATGTGTCTTAACCTGCACGATTATCTCTACGGCTATCGCGGGGATGAGGTAGAAGTCGTCTGGAGCGTGGCGGGGCGGGGAAAGGTGGCCTGAACGCCCTCAACGGTTCTCGCTGACATGGCACACTTGAATATGTGAAGAAGGAGTGTGCCGTGGACCGTCAACGAACGCGTGCTGTCGTTTTGCTCAGTGGAGGACTTGATTCGGCTACCTGCCTGGCGATTGCCCAGGACCAGGGATTTGAGCCGTATGCGCTCTCCTTTCGTTACGGGCAGCGACACGAGTTTGAGCTGCAAGCTGCCGAGCGAGTTGCCGGCCAGATCGGCGCAGCAGAGCACCTGGTCATGAACATCGAGCTCGACCGCATCGGCGGATCAGCCCTCACGAGCGACAGTGATGTCCCGAAGCACGACAACGCGGGTGAAATCGGCGACGGAATTCCGTCGACGTACGTACCGGCCCGGAACACGGTGTTCCTTTCGTTCGCCCTCGCCTGGGCAGAGGTGCTGGGTGCGAGTGACATCTTCATTGGCGTCAACGTAGTTGATTACAGCGGCTATCCGGACTGTCGGCCCGAGTACATTGCTGCCTATGAGCGTATGGCGAATCTCGCGACCCGAGCTGGCGTCGAGGGCGAGCAGCATCTGACGATTCACGCTCCACTCAGCGAAATGTCCAAAGGCGAGATTATCCAGCGCGGGATTGAACTTGGTGTCGATTACGGCCTGACCCACACATGCTACGACCCGCAGCCCGACGGTCGACCATGTGAACGCTGCGATGCCTGCCATCTGCGTGCTCGCGGTTTCGACGAGGCCGGGATCCCGGATCCGCTTCTGGCTGGCAAGGCAAGATCTGGTGACTGACCGCAGTAAGACCTTCCCGATTATCGAGATATTTGGCCCGGTCATTCAGGGCGAAGGCGCTATGATCGGACACCAGACGCACTTTGTTCGCCTGGGCGGCTGCGACTACCGTTGCGCCTGGTGCGACACGATGTACGCGGTCATACCTGAAGAAGTGCGTTCTAACAGCGTCCCGATGACGGCCCGCGAGATCGTTGAACGCTTGCAGGAGCTGAATCCAGACACTCCCTGGGTAACCCTGTCAGGAGGGAATCCGGCGCTGCATCATCTTGATACATTGATCGATATGTTGACAGAAGCCGGGTTCAAAGCCGCGGTTGAAACACAGGGCTCGATCTATCGCCCATGGCTGGAACGATGTTCGCTGGTGACGGTTTCCCCGAAGCCCCCGAGTTCAGGGATGAATCAGGATCTTTCAACGCTGACCCGATTTCTGGATCTGCCGGGGATCAATCTCAAAGTCGTGGTGTTCGACGAAGCAGATTTGGCTTTTGCCCGTGATGTGCATGCGCGGTATCCGGAGGTTCCGTTCTATCTGCAGATTGGCAATGATCTGGAACGTGATGATCGAGACTCCCTGCTTGAGAAGCTTGACTGGCTGAGCAGCAAGGCATTGAACGATCCGGTTCTCAGTCAGGCGATCGTGCTGCCGCAATTGCACGTACTTCTCTACGGGAATCGGAGAGGCGTTTAGACCGCATGGATCGGTAGAATGGCGCCCACCGTGTCGCCCAGGCCGGCGAGCCGAAATAGTTTCCGGGGGCAGACGGATCTGCCCGATCTACCAGACGCGCATGATTCTGAGAACTGGTACAAACTCATGGAGATATACAAGGAATTCACATTTGAGGCGGCGCACCGGCTGCCGAACCTTCCGGACGAGCACAAGTGCGCCCGCTTGCATGGGCATTCGTTCCGGGTGGAGATCCACATCACGGGTAATCCAGATCCGAGGACCGGCTGGATCATGGACTTCGGCGACATCAAAGCGGCCTTCAAGCCGCTCTACGACCGGCTGGACCACTACTATCTCAACGAGATCGAAGGCCTTGAGAATCCAACCAGCGAAAATCTGGCGCGCTGGATCTGGGTACGACTCAAGCCGGATCTACCCGAACTGAGCCAGGTTGTGGTCAAGGAAACCTGCACCTCCGGCTGCGTCTATCGCGGAGAGCTGGATTAGTGGAAGACGTACAGGGTCGCCCGGACGACCGGAACCTGCCAATTCAACGCGTCGGGGTCACCAATCTCCGCTACCCGATCGTAGTGCTTGATCGTGCCCGATCTCGTCAGGAGACTGTCGCGAGCTTCACCCTCTCGGTGAACTTGCCGCATCAGTTCAAAGGTACGCACATGAGCCGGTTCATCGAGGTGCTGGATGAACACCGCGGCGAGGTCACGATGGACACAGTCCCGGTTATTCTTTCGGATCTAAGACAACGGCTGGATGCCGAGAGCGCCCGGGTCGAGGTCGAGTTCCCGTACTTCCTGGAACGCTCTGCCCCGGAGACCGGAGCAACCGCGTTGATGGATTATCGCTGCGCGTTTATAGGTGAGGTGAACGGGGAGGACAGTGATTTCATCTTGCGGACCGAGGTGCCGGTGACGAGTCTGTGTCCGTGTAGCCGGGAGATCAGCGATTACGGGGCGCACAATCAGCGCGGATACGTGACGGTGGATCTTCGGACCGGGCGTGATGATGCTGGTGAGGATCAGATGGTCTGGATCGAAGAGGTCGTTGATCTGGTCGAACGGTGTGCGTCCTCGCCGGTCTATCCACTGCTGAAGCGGCCGGACGAGCGAGCCGTTACCATGCGCGCCTATGACAATCCGGTATTCGTGGAAGATCTTGTGCGATCAGTAGCCGTGGCATTGCAGGAGGATTGGCGCGTCGTCTGGTTCCGGGTTAATGCACTGAATCAGGAAAGCATCCACAATCACGATGCGTTTGCGGAGATTGAGTGGACTCGCCCGCCGGGATTGACGGAAAGTGAACGGGGATGACGGAGAGCAAGTACCTCGGACGCACAGGTGCAGAATTCGACGGCCTTGACACGTTTTCAGTGGCTGAGGGTGTTCAGGATGTCAGCATGACATCTGACGAGGTGACCGCGCTGTGTCCGATCACTGGTCACCCGGATCAGTACCGTGTGGAGATTCAGTATCACCCGAATGAACTGGCACTCGAATCGAAGTCGCTGAAACTGTACTTTCAGACATTCCGGAACGAGGGTATTTTCTGCGAGAGTTTTGCTGCACGGATCGCGAACGATGTTCAGACTGCGATCCGGGCCCGTCGCGTGGATGTCTGGGTAACTCAGAAACCGCGCGGTGGAATCTCGATTGTCGCCCACGCCAGCGCGGGAACTGAAATCGGCTGACGACGTTTCCGGCCGTCAACACCACATTGGTTTTCAATCCGCGCCATCCCTCTGGTGACATGGAGAATTCGATTGGGGTAACTGGCATAAAACTTGCATTTACCCTACCGATAGTTAGGTTGGTAGCCGCGGTCGAACAACTCGGCTCTACCAATGCGCTTCGCAAGGGCAGGAGTAAGCGTTAAATGTCTTCGAATCAAAACCCGGACCGGCTTGCATCTGGTGGTGGAATCCAGGCCAGGCTGGCCGGGATTCCAGCCGGTCGCTGGTCAAAGTGGATTATCGTCGCCCTCTGGATCGTCATCCTCGGCTTGTTGACGCCGTACGCCACGCAGTTGGGGGACGTTGAGACCAATGACGGCTCAACATTTCTTCCTGCGAACGCTGAATCAGTTGAGGTCAACGAGCTACTCGAGCAGTTCGACAACGGAGATACCGTACCCGCGGTAATCGTCTATGAGCGCGAAGGCGGACTCTCGGAATCAGACTTCGAGGCGATTGAGGATGATCGCCAGCGCGTTGCCGATGAGTTCGGTGACGAACTCGTTGGTGACATCAACGAATCTGAATCGGGTGAAGCGGCGATATTCAATGTTGAAGTCAGCGGTAACTTCGATCGCATTGAAGAGCAGATTCCCGAGATTCGTGACCTGGTTCAGGGCGCGGATGATCTGAACTCGTTTGTTAGCGGGCAGGCTGGTTTCTCCTACGATGCGATTCAGGTTTTCGGTGGCATCAACACGACGTTGCTGATTGCCAGCGCGATCGTCGTGACAGTCTTGCTACTGGTGATCTATCGCAGTCCGTTTGTCTGGATCGTGCCACTGCTCGTTGTCGGTTTCGCGAACCAGACCGCCTCAGCGATTATCTACGGTATGGTGACCCAACTCGGGCTGACCGCGAGCGGACAGAACACGGGTATCCTGGCAATTCTGATCTTCGGTGTTGGCACCGACTATGCCCTGCTGATCATCGCCCGCTACCGCGAAGAGTTGCGTAACTTTGCAGACGATCACGTGGCAATGGCGCAGGCGCTCCGGCGGGCCGGTCCGGCGATTCTGGCTTCCGGTGGAACCACGATCATCGGTCTGCTCTGTCTCATGCTCGCTGATCTGAACTCGACAGCAGGCCTCGGACCGATTGGTGCTGCCGGCATCTTCAGTGCGTTCATCGCAATGCTAACGCTCCTTCCCGCGATTCTTGTCATTACTGGCCGACGTATCTTCTGGCCCTTCATTCCGCGGTACGGAGAGGTTGTCGAGGAGAGTCGCGAGAGCATCTGGAACCGAATCGGACGAGCAATCAGCATCCGGCCACGACCGATCTGGGCGGGTGCCACAGTTGCGTTGCTGGTGATGCTCGCCGGGATGTTGACGCTTGGCGACGACCTGACGCAGGAAGAGTCGTTCCGCGACAATCCGGAGTCCCTCCAGGGACAACAGGTCATCGCCGGTCAGTTCTCGGCCGGCAGCAGTAATCCGACAATCATTATCGCCGATGAGAGCGAATCTGAAGACGTCCAGGCGGTTGTCGGCAATACCGAAGGCGTTGACACCGTTTTTCCGAACCAGCAATCAGGCGATCTGGCTTCGTTCAGTGTGATTCTCTCGGCGGCTCCGGAGAGCGATGAGGCCTTTGCGACGATCGAGCGATTGCGGAGCAATCTCGACGAGGTTCCCGAAGCAAACGCGCTGGTTGGTGGACCGGATGCAACAGAACTGGACATCGCGAACGCCAACAGTCGGGACAGACTCGTCGTCACGCCGGTGGTTCTCGGCGTAGTGTTCGTGATTCTCGTCGTCCTGGTGCGTGGTCTTGTTGCACCACTCCTGATGGTTGGCACGACGATTATTTCGTTCCATGCAGCGTTGGGCGTTGTCGCCCTCTTCTTCACGCAGGTACTTGGATATAGCGGGATAACTGACTACGTCATTCTGTTATCGTTCGTCTTCCTCATAACGCTCGGGATCGACTACAATATCTTCCTTGTCAGCCGGATCCGGGAGGAAACCCGCAGGTTCGACACTGCGACTGCAACCAGGCGTGGACTTACCGCGACCGGAGGTGTGATTACCTCTGCTGGCGTCGTCCTTGGCGCGACGTTCCTGGTTGTCGGGGTGTTGCCGCTCGTGGAGCTGCTGCAGCTGGGGATCATCGTGGCGTTCGGCGTGCTCCTCGAGACGACGATTGTGCGATCCGTTGTCCTGCCTGCGTTCTTCATGGATCTGGGAGACCGCGTCTGGTGGCCGGGTCGCTCGCTTGCTAACGAGGGTGAAGCGGTAGATTCTCAGGAGCCGGGCAAGGTCAAGATCTAGGGGTTCCCCCTTCCCTGTTAGCCGGGAAGGGGGCCAATTGCCTGGCTAGCCTGAGATTTTCGGGACTACCTCTTCCGCCAGACGGCTTGCGATTTTCTCCGGGTACGGTGGTTTGAGATTCAGGATAATGTGCGTGCAGCCGGCATCGACGAACTGCTGGACCTGATCGATCGTAGACTGGAGATCGTCATAGTCGACCATCACCTGGATCGAGTTTTCGATTTCGGATGGGTCTCGGCCGACTTCGGCGCAATGCTGGCGCAGGACACCGAGCTTGTGGTTGAAGGTCTCGACATCGCGGCCGTTGAAGTTCCAGACGTCGGCATACTTCGCCACGATGCGTAGCGTAATCTTCTCGCCGCTGCCGCCGATGACGAATGGAGGATGAGGTTTCTGAATCGGCTTCGGTTCGTTGCGGGCGTCTTTGAGCTGATAGTGCTTGCCATCAAAGTCCGTGAGGTGCTGGGTAAACAGGCGCTTCCAGATCTCGCAGGCTTCCTCGAACCGGCGAAGACGCTTGCCGGGAGAGTCAAGCGGAATACCCATACTATGATGCTCGTACTCGTTCCAGCCTGCGCCGATTCCGAAGTCCATGCGACCGTTGGACACGACGTCGACCGTTGTCGCGATTTTTGCCAGGACGGCTGGATGCCGATAGGTGTTACCGGTCACCATCAACCCGAGCCGAATCCGTTCTGTCTCGGCGGCCAGCGTACCGAGTAGTGTCCAGCCATCCATACACGGGCCGTCGAGGTCCCCCTGTATCGGTGCGAAGTGATCGAACAGCCAGGCGTGTTCGAAGGCTTCGATTCCGTCGGCTTCTTTCCAGACCCGGAGCATGTCCGTGTACTCCGCGTGATGCTGGGCGGTTTTCACTCCGAAGCGAAGTTTGGCCATGGAACGTCCTTTCTCAGATTGTTGCTGGCGCCGGTTATAGATCGCGCCAGGTCGAACGGCGAAAGCACACTGTAGCATGTTATTCGAAACCGACATATCAACCAGAACGCGATCGGTTCAATCGCCGGAAAGACAGGAGAGCAATGACAACGGGAAGATGGCCAGACGGACATTCCGCGGCAGTCAGCATTACGATGGACAATATGGGCGAGGCTGCCGAGCTGTACCGTGGTGCCTGGCCCGCAGACAAGACCGTCGGGTTGCACGACTCCGTTACCAGTGTGCTTCCTGGAATGCTGAAAACGCTGGAGGAAACCGGAGTCCTCGCTACGTACTTCATCGAGGGCTGGAACACCACAACCTATCCGCAGGCGATGCAGGCAGTGCGGCATAGCGGACATGAAGTGGCCTTCCACGGCTGGCAACACGAACCGTGGGGCACCCTGGACCCCGGTACGGAGAAAGAGTTGATCGACCGCTCGCTCAACGGCTTCTCCCGTCTTTCCCTGCAAATCTGGGGATTTCGCCCTCCCGGTGGCGTACTGACCGAGAGCTCCCCCACGATGCTCAGAGACGCGGGTATACGGTATTGCTCTCCTGCCGGGTCCGATGCAGCGATTCGAGATGATCTGGTCTATCTGCCGTTTGCCTGGCAGGGAATCGATGCTTACTCCTATTCGGACAACTTTGCTGGATTGCGTGAGCAGAAAGGCGATGATCCAGCTGCGATCGCTCCAGCCGCGTTTGCGGACCGAGTGCAGCAGCATCTTGATGAGGTGATCGATCGCGGCGGATACACTGCGCTGCTGTTTCATCCGTTTCTGACCATTGACGAGGATCGAACGAGCGCGATGCGGGAGATCATCGAGCGCGTGGTCAACGACGACCGGATCTGGTGTGAGCGCTGTTTCGAGGTATCCGAGTGGGTGAGATCGAACCCGGAGCATTTCGGAACTGACCCCGGGTTTGATCTCACGAGCTGGTCTCGCTGAAGTGGACCAAAATGGCGACGGCGGAACCACGAGATTGTGGTCCCGCCCGACAGGTCAGTTTGCGGTTATCCGAAAGACCCCGCCACCTTCTTCGAAGTCCAGCACGTAGATCTCACCTGCATGGTCAACTCCGAAGGCATTGATCATCAGATCGGTCTCGATAAGGATCTCTTTGACCCATTCCCCGTCGTCTTCGACCATGCCCCAGATGTTTCCGCTGCACCAGTCGCCGAAGAAGTAAATGCCCTCAAGTGCCGGATGGGACGCACCGTGGTAGGTGTACCCACCGATGATCGCGCAGCCCTGGTCTGGATTGTCATACGTGACTGCAGGCATCTCCAGGCCTTCCTTATCGCACTCTTCGGCTTCCCAGCACTCGTCACCCTCCAGAATCGGCCAGCCGTAGTTCTCGCCACCCTGGCTGTCGGCTGGCTGAACGTAGACAGATTCCACTGCCCACTGCCCGACATCGACCATGTACATATCGCCGGTCACCGGGTCGAAGGAGAACCGCCATGGATTGCGGAGGCCGTAGGCCCAGATCTCATCAAGACCGTCGTCGCTGCCGACAAACGGATTGTCCTCCGGAATCGCGTAGGGATCGCCACCATCGACATCGATCCGGAGAATCGAACCCAGCATAGTGTTTGGATTCTGAGAATTCTCGTGTGGATCTCCCGGATCTTCGCCGTCCCCCAGACCGATGTACATATAGCCATCCGGGCCGAACTTGACGTTCCCTCCGTTGTGGCTGTAGTGCGGTTGCTCGACTTCAAGAATCGGGGTTTCCGTTCCTGGATCCCCGAACTGGCCATCCTCAGAGATCTGGAAACGCGAGACCATCGTGTCTTCATCGCCGTAGGTGATGTAATACACGTAGAAATAGCCATTTTCCGCGAAGTTCGGGTGTAGTGCCATGCTCAGGAGGCCTTGCTCGACCATCTCGTGTTCAACCTGTTCGCGGAGATCGAGAAACGGCTCTTCTCGGAGTTCGCCATCTTCTATAACGTGAATCGTTCCGATTCGGGAGACCACGAACAGGCGATCAGTGCCATCGGTCGCCGGCACGAGGTCGGTCGGCTGGATCAGTCCTTCGGTGAGCAGTTCGAGATCCAGATCTAATTCGCTCAGGGCATCGGCTTCTACCGGCTCGACGTCGGTGCCGGCATCGTCCGGTTCGGTGGCCGTGTCAGTATCGGGATCGGCATCCATCTCAGTGTCGTCGGGTTCGACGGTCTCGACCTGGGAATCGTCGGTGTCGTCAGTGATGTCGTCTGTCACGTCGTCGTCGCCGTTACAGGCGGCGAACACGAGTGCCGCCAGCACGACACTCAGCAATATGAGAAAACGTGTCGATCGGAATCGTGAATCGGGGTGCATAAACACTCCTTGAAAACGCTACAAACGCAGTCGTGCCTGTCCAGGTCGCTCTCCAGTGATGGGAGCTGCCGAGGGACAAGGGAACACAATTGATACCCGGAGTGCAATAGCGGCAGGGTTGAGCAGGGACCTCACAGGTGGACGGGTGAGGAAGGCCTGGGGTAAACTCAGGTAGTTGCACGAGCAACTCGTGCGTCGTCCATGCTGCCGATGTAGCTCAGTAGGCAGAGCAGCTGTTTCGTAAACAGCAGGTCGCCGGTTCGAGTCCGGCCATCGGCTCCACAACATTAGAGAACCCCGCCAGGAATGACTCCCGGCGGGGTTTCCTTTTGCATTGAAATGCGCGTTAGCAGTGACGATCGTCCAGCAGATCGGTCCCGTCACTCTCCAGGTAGTGCCCGGGGTCGGCGAATACGTGATGGACGGTTTCCCGAATCGCCGAGTAGTTCGGGAGTCGGTGACCGGCGCTTGATGTGCCGGCCTCGAATCTCGGCGGATTGAGCCCGATGCTGATGATCCGGTCTGAACTGATGTCGTCTCGCAACATGACCATGTCCGGGAGTTGCTCGAGCGGAACATTCGTGACGACGTTGTCCCGGATGGCTTCGACCAGGTCCGGGAACACTCGAAGCAGCGTTGGCAGATCTGCCTGGTCAATTGCTGACGCGACGATACAACGCTGGCGCTCCATCCGATCGTAATCCGATGACCCGCTCCGTGAACGCGCGTATGCTATGGCGTGACCGCCATCCAGCGTCTGTTCGCCCGGCTGAATGTTGAATTCCTGCCAACCGACCTCTTCATCCGGGTGAAGAAGCCGCACGTGTACCGGCTGCCGGACGTTCACCTCCACTCCACCCACGGCATCCACGACTCGAACGAAGCCCTGCATGTTGACCATCGCGTAGTAATCGATCGGGATATCGAGTAACTCGCTCATTGCGCCGGCGAGAATGTGCATCCCGGGGTCGAGTGCTTCCGGAAAGAGGTCTGGATTGTTCTCGCCGATGCGATACAGCCAGTTGATCTGACCAGAGTAGGTATCGTATCCGAGAACGCTGGAGATGTGATCGGGTAGCGGAATGTCGCCGTAGCTTCGTGGTATCCCGAATAGCGCGACTGTGCCGGTTTCGAGATCAACGGACACCACGATCATCACATCCGTCCGGGAGCCATCGTGGTAGAAGCCGGGGTCGGTTCCAGCCAGAAGGACGTTCAACCGACCGCGTTCGATCCAGTCTGCGCCGGCAAACGCTGGCTCCGCAGTTGGCGTTGGGGTGGGTTCCGGCTCCGGCGTTGCAGTCGGGGTCGCTTCTGGTTCGGGAGTCGGGGTGTTTTCCGGCTCAGTCTCCACTTGTTCGGTTGGAGTGGGCGCTGCCGCGGCGTCGCCATCATCCCGGGGCCGTTCGGACGGTTCAATGGTGCAGCCGGAAACCAGAATCACCAGCAACAGGCTGACGAGCGGAATCAGCGGTGAAGAGCGCACGTTCGCCTTCCTCTCCGATGCAATTGACTGATGCAGGACGAGTTGTTGTGCCGCGTCCATATCTCGGTTAGCGTCTGATAAGTTCGTGATGCGCCGTCGAGCGAGGTCTAGTGCACGGCCCGAGCAGAGCTGCGGACGCCGTACCCGTATCCAAACAACTGAAATGTCGGTGATCTGGAACCATGATAACAGACGAAACTTGATCGCCACGTTAGGGAGTGCAAACCGTCGGGCCTCGAATAACGGAAACATGGCCAGGAAACAATGTTGCGGTTTGCGAATGGGTGCGCCTTGCACGCGCCGGGGAAGAAAGTTGACTCAGGTCGATTGGTTTCGGCTACACTTTTTTGCCGGGGAATCCAATGATCTGAATAGTTCTCATCAAAGTATTGCCTAATTTCACCAAATTCCTTGAGAACGCTCCGGTCGAATTCAAAAACCTGGCTTTGCGCATGCGGACACTGCGCGCGGCATATCTTGTCATTCTCCGCAATCATCTATACAATGCGACCGATTACTTGCGGATCAGGCGGAATACGATTACGCAATGGTGAGAGGGGGCACCGCGAGTTCCAGACTGTGTGAATTCTTGAAGACGGACCTTGATTCTGGCGTGATGTGAGACACCGATCTGAGGAACAGCCGGGTGGTGGGAGTTGTTCTTATTGGGATCGGCACAGTTGCGCCGCTTCAGCAGTCAGCAATAACTGCTGGGATTTCATATCAACCGTGTGGTGGAGAGGAGCTATTGCCTGCTATGTCTGATAAGGGGAACGGTGCCGGCAGGTACCTGAACGAGGACGTACTCGGTATGTCAATGACCCGTCGGTCGATCCTGCGCAAAGGTGCGGCTCTGGGTGTAAGCCTCCCTGTCGCGGCTTCGATTCTCGCCGCGTGCGAAGTCGATGATGACGACGAGGTCGTAGACGACACCGACGATGACGAACCGGCTGTCGAGACCGATGACGATGATGAGGTCGCCGAAGAGCCGGACGACGACGATGATGAAGAGCCGGTTGAAGAAGACGACACCGATGTCGAAGTAGACGATGACCACGAGAGCATTTTCGGCGATGACTACGAAACCCCACAGAATCAGGGCGGGCAGATCATCGAGGGCGCCTTCTCTGATGCTGAAACGATGAGCGGCATTATGACGCAGGACACGGCGTCTTCCCGCATCATTTCCATGATTACGAAGTCGCTGATTATCGCTCATCCGAGTACGACTGAACCCGAACCGGAACTTGCCGAGTCGTGGGACATCACCGATGATGGTCTGGAGTACACCTTTAACCTGCGTGAGGATGTCACCTGGCACGACGGCGAGCAATTGACCGCCGAGGATGTCGTCTTCACGTTCGAGACCCACCTTGATCCGGATACCGGCTCGCCACGAACTGCTCAGCTCTCCGCCCGGATCGATACGATCGAGGCGCTGGATGACTACACCGTGCAGTTCACGCTGAATATGCCGGCTGCACCATTCCTGCTGCAGGATATGGTCAACTACATTGTTCCGGAACATATTCTGGGAGATGTTGCCCCGGCTGATCACGCGTCTCACCCATATTCGACTGGTGAGCAGGGTGTGACGATTGGGTGCGGTCCATTCCAGTTTGAGGAATGGGTATCAGGCGATCACGTCACGCTGGTCAAGTACGAGGATTACTATCGCGGCGAACCGAACATCGACCGATGGATCCGTCGCATCGTTCCGGACCAGACCGTGCTGGCACAGCAGATCGGCACCGGTGAAGTTGACTATGGGGCTGTTCAGGAATCTGATTACGAGAACCTCGATCAGCAGGAAGATATCGACGTCACGGTGTTCGATACGTTCAACTTCACCTTCTACGCATATCAGCTGAACCCAGAGCGCAGCGAGTTGTTCCAGGAGCCGGAAGTTCGTCAGGCACTGGTCTACGGTCTTGATCGGCAGGCCATGGTCGAAGCAATTCGATTTGGATTCGGCGAGGTCGCTCGCGGCAGCATGCCTGTCGCGTCCTGGGCATATGACCCGGATGCGCTGGACCGTGACTATGAATTCGATCCAGATCGGGCTCGGGAGATGCTCGATGAGGCCGGCTGGGTTGAAGGCGACGACGGAATTCGCGAACGAAACGGCGAGCGGTTCTCCTTCGAGATCTACACTAACGCTGGCAACGAGATTCGCGAACAGTACATCGCCATCATGCAGGAGCAGTGGCGAGAGATCGGTGTTGAGTGCATTCCGCAGACCGAAGAATGGAGTGCGTTCCTCGATCGCATCACCGGAACGCGTGACTTCGACATGTTCCTGGTTGGCTTCTCCTGGTCTGTTGACCCGCATCAGGAAGCGATGTGGCATACGGATTCCGCCGAAGGCGGGTTCAATATGAATGAATACAGCAATCCGGAGGTCGATGACCTGCTTGCCCAGGGGCTGGAAACCACGGATCAGGATGAACGGCGCGAGATTTACACCGAGATGCAGAACATCCTGCTCGAGGACGTTCCCAGTGTGATTCTCGACTTCCCACAGGGAATCTATGGGGTAAACCAGCGCTGCCATAACGTCTTCCCCAACGACGTCGCGTTCACTGTGAACGCGCACGAGTGGTGGGTTGACGAATAGGCGAGCGAATGCTCGAACCTTGACGTGTGGCCGGGGTGGAGCGTCCACCCCGGCACACTACGCAAGTAGTCGGGACGTGCCAGAACTCCTGTATCGGGTGCGTCAGGACGCTGACCTGTATTCAATTGCCGGGGGACCATTATGCTGATCAACCTCTCCCTCTACCGGTGTCGTCATCGCACCACCTGGAGGACTCCGTAAATGGGTCGTTTTGTCGCGCGGCGTCTTCTGCAAACGATCCCGCTAGTCATCGGAATTACGATCATTACGTTCGCCCTTGCGAACCTCGTACCCGGGAGTCCAGTTGCCGGACTCGAGCTCGACCCGAGCGTCAGTCCCGAGGACACGGAGCGCATCAGAGCGAACCTGGGGCTTGATGAACCCCTTCACGTCCGTTACTTCGTCTGGATCTCGAACGTCGCCCAGGGCGATTTCGGACTTTCTCTGAGAACACACCGGCCTGTGCTGGACGTCATTCTCGAACGCCTTCCGAATACCCTGCTGCTCACCGGAACGTCACTGGTACTGGCGTTAGCCTTTTCGATACCAGTTGGTGTCTACGCAGCCCTCAAGCGGAACTCTATCTTTGATCAGTTTGCGACTATGGGTGCAGTTGCCGGGGTTGCAGTGCCAAACTTCTGGCTCGGATTGATGATGATCCTGCTGTTCTCGGTCATGTTCCGGGAATGGGGCTTACCTGCGTTACCGTCCGGCGGAACACATACGATCGGCACGGGTGGTGATCTGATGGATCGCCTCACTCACCTGCTCATGCCATCGATCGTGCTTGCGTTCTCGGCAACGGCGGCCTGGACGCGGTACATCCGGTCGCAGATGATCGAAGTGCTCCGGCAGGACTACATGCGTTCTGCGCAAGCGAAGGGTTTGAAGGATTACATCGTCACGTTCCGACACGGGTTGCGGAACGCGCTGTTGCCGCTTGTGACATTGATGGCACTCGAGATTCCGACACTGTTCGGTGGGGCGGTTGTTGTCGAGACGATATTCAGCTGGCCTGGTATCGGACGGCTGATCATCACGGCGGCGTCGCAACGCGATTACACCGTAATCATGGGAACGGTGGTTATTGTCTCGTTCCTGGTCATCCTTGCGAACCTGATCGCGGATGTGATGTACGCGGTGCTGGATCCGCGAATCCGGTATGACTGAGCCCGATTGCAGCAGTGAGGTACAGGGAAACCGCTAATGGCTGACATCAAACAACAGGAATCAAGTCAGAATGCCGGCCGTGCGGGCGTCGCTGGTGCCGGGCTGAGTGCGGTCGAACGAACCAAACCGCGGACCTACCTGCGCCAGTCCTGGGATCGATTCAAGCGCAACAAGATCTCACTCGCCGCTCTGGCTGTCACCATTCTGATTCTGATGTTTTCGTTTGGCGCGCCGCTTGTCTCGACGTTTATCACCGGGAAGGGCTACCAGGAACAATCACTGCTCAACCAGCTCGAACCTCCGTTTTCCGACGGGTTCATTCTCGGAGCAGATAACCTGGGCCGCGATGTCCTGACGCGACTGGCGTACGGTGGTCGCGTTTCGATGATGGTCGCCTTGATAGCAATGGGCGGTGCGCTGGCAATCGGAGGAACACTGGGAGCCATCTCCGGCTACTACGGACGCTGGGTCGACTCGGTGATCATGCGCTTTGTCGATATCATGATCGCGATCCCCGGGATCTTCCTGCTGATCTTTATCGGTTCTATGTTCACCCTGTCACCGATCGGCCTGGCAATCGTCATCGCGATTGTCGGCTGGGTCGGCCTTGCGCGTCTGATTCGCGCTGAAGTGCTTTCACTTCGCCAGCGGGACTACGTTGAAGCGGCGAAGGTGGTGGGAGCGTCAGATTCCCGGGTGATCTTCCGGCACATCTTTCCGAACGTCCTTCCGCTGGTGATTGTCTGGGCAACACTGGTTGTTCCGGTGTTGATCATTACGGAGGCATCGCTCTCGTTCCTCGGCTATGGTGTTCAGACACCGATCCCCTCCTGGGGCAATATGCTGCAGCAGGCGCAGCGCTTCTTCACCCATCAGTGGACGCTGGCGTTTATCCCGGGCGCGATGATCTATATCACCGTGCTAGCGATCAACCTGCTGGGCAACGGTCTCCGTGACGCGCTGGACCCGAGGATTTCAGACTGACGAACAGCTTTGGGGAAGGGTAGGACACTGGCCGGCGTCTCAGGCGCCGGCCAGTGTTCGTCTCGGTTGTTTGAGAACTGCTCAAACGATTGGGTAGTGAAGCAAGCCGCGGAACTCCGTCTCAGCGCGCAGCAGGTGCCCGGTGCCGGTCGTGACATAAAGCGTAGATAGATCTGGACCTCCCCAGGAGCAGTTCGTCGGACGGTCGACTGGTACAGGATGCGTCTGCAGGACTCGCCCGTTCGGAGCGAAGACGTAGATCATGGGACCGGGGCCGCTCTGCTCCCAACCCGCACAGGCGATGATGTTTCCATGCACGTCGTGAACCATGCCGTCTATGCCACGATGCGGGCCGAAGTCGAGCAGCACGACATATTCACCAACGGAACCTTCTTCGTTGATCGGGTACGCACGAAGTTCGCGTTTGCGATCCGCACCGTAATCGCTCTGAGCAACGTAGAGCGTGTTCTGATCTGGCGAGATGAGCAGTCCGTTCGGTCGCGTGGTATCAAATGTGACCCGATGCAGATGCCAGCTTCCATCAGGAGTCGGATCAGCCCGAAAAACGGATTCGTGATCGAGTTCCATCGTGTGACGATCGTCCGAATACCGTGGATCTGTAAACCAGATCCGGCCCCATGCGTCGATCGCCAGATCGTTCGGACTGTTGAGGCGATTCCCTTCGTAGTGATCCACGATGACGACTGCCGAAGCCCCGGGATCGTACCGGACGATTCGGCGACCATCGTCGTCCTTGCCACCTTCGCAGGCGAACAGTTGCCCACCTTGATCCAGTATCATGCCGTTTGCAAGGTTGGTGTCTTCCCGGAACACGGTGCATTCGCCGGTTTCCGGAGCATACCGATGGATCCTGCTGGCAGCGATCTCGGTGAAGAGAAGTCCGCTGCCATCCCATGCTGGCCCCTCGATCAAGTTGGGGAAGCGTGCAAGCTCCTCGAACTGCCACTCATATCCGGCGATTGCACCGGTGTTCGGCGTCGACATTCCAGGCTCCTTTTCTTTTGTTCGGCACACGTGCTCACTGTATGACATAATTGACGCGCTGTCATCGGGGACTGGACGAATCGGCACGAAAGCGTCACAATAAGACAGTATGTCGGTGACACAATTCCGATCGGATGCCTATAGTCGTGTGACTTGCTGGCGCAGGTATGGGGAAGGGATAAACCGTATGGCTGACGGGGGTGACGGCCGCAAACGGGTGCTTGTTACCGGAGCATCTGGTGTTATTGGCCGGGCTGTTCAGGAATTCCTTTCCGACCGGTACGAGCTACACGCGCTGACACGCTCGCCGGCCGACTTTCCCAGTCAAGTTGCCGACATTACCGACCTTGACGCCATTCAGCCAGCGTTCACGGGCATGGATGCCGTGGTTCACCTCGCGGCTTCCTCATCAGTCGAGTCTCCGTGGGACGACGTTCTGCCAAACAATCTGATCGGGACCTATAACGTATATGAGGCGGCACGCCGTGCTGGTGTGGATACGGTTGTCTTCGCGTCGTCGAATCATGCAATCGGCGTGTACGAGATCGAAGGCGCCCCGGACCTCTACGAACTTGACGATCCCCGTGTCTACGATCACACGGTCGACATCCGGCCGGATTCGCTTTACGGAATGTCGAAGGCGTACGGAGAGGCGCTGGGCCGGTATTACGTAGATATGCATGGTTTGCGCGTGTTCTGTCTCAGGATCGGATCGGTTCGAGCCTCTGATGATCCGCGCGACCCGAAACTCGCGGATGCATCGCCGCCTCTTCTGAACCTCGAAACGGCAGAACAGCGATTCAAGCGGATGCGTGGTACCTGGTTGAGTCGCCGGGATTGCTGCGAGCTGATTGCGCGCTGCCTTGATAACGAGGACCTCAACTGGGCGGTGGTGTACGGTATTTCCGACAACCCGCGACAGTTCTGGGATATTTCGCATGCGAAACGGATTCTCGGCTACGCGCCGCAGGACAGCGCGCCGGAGTAGCGGCTAAACAGCCGCCGGGATTGCTCCGGCAGATATGCGCTGAAGTGACGATGCGTCATGTTTTCCAGGCACAGAGGGGAAAGCGGTGACAGGGAGAGACGTCGGACGCTTGACTTCCATGCAATCGTCCGTTCCAGCAAGTCACCATAATGTCTTACAGTCAGGGGGAATACGTCTATGGTGCTGCGGCTGCTCTTTGCAGCGGTCATCAGTTTGACAGGATTGTATGGCGTCCCGGTCGAGCACTTTCCAAGCGAAACCTTCTCACAGGAAGACGAAGCGGACCCAGTGGAGCAGGAGGGCCCGCACGATCTCGTCTATTTCCCGGATACCGGGCAGCACCTGGGTGGCGAGTTGTTCGAGTTCTGGCTCGAATACGGCGGTCTTCCGGTGTTCGGCTTTCCGGTAACTGAGAAGATCGATCAGGGCGATCACTCGGCCCAGTACTTCGAGCGTGCCGTTCTGGAGTTTTATCCCGACGAGGACCCGGAATGGCAGGTGCAACTCCGCAGGCTCGGCGATGAAGCGACCTCACCGTCTCTGAAACGGAACGGCGCATTTGCACCGAGCGACGATCAGCGCACGCTGCGTTATTTCCCGGAGACATCACAGGTACTCTCGAGCAGGTTCTACGGGCACTGGCGTTCGCACGGTGGCGAACGCATCTTCGGTTATCCAATCAGCTCTGAGTTTGAGGCAAACGGCAAAACCTTTCAGTATTTCGAGCGTGCCGTCTTTCAATACCACCCCGAGAGTGACGCCGACTGGCGAGTTCTCCAACCGCATCTGGGCGCAGAAGCGGCGGCATATGAGGGCGTTGACATGTCCCCGAAACCGCGCTTGCCCGGCGTGCCAGACTTTGATCCGGAACTGTTTGGGCGGGGAGGAGATGGTCCGGCCGAACGTGTTATCTATATGACGTTCGATGATGGTCCGCATCCCACGTGGACCCCACAGGTACTCGATATTCTCGACGACTACGGCGCTCGGGGAACGTTCTTCGTCCTCGGACGGTATGCAGACATGCACCCGGAACTCATCGAGCAGATCTCCGATCAAGGGCATGCCCTGGCTAATCACACCTACGATCACTCGTCGATGAAAGGGATGTCACGCGATCAGTTCGAGTGGCAGATCCGGGAGACGGAACGTGCTGTCGGGCCTGAAATAGTGCCATGCATGCGCCCGCCTTATGGGGCGATGGACAGCAACACGAAGCCCTGGTCGGAAGAGCTGGGGTATGAGGTTATCCTCTGGGATGTTGACCCGAACGACTGGCAACGGCCAGGATCCGATGTAATTGCCGACCGCATTCTCCGTGACGTTGGCCCGGGCGATGTTGTTCTCTTACATGACGGCGGCGATGATCGGCAGCAATCTGTGGACGCGCTGGAGGTCGTCATGAAGGAACTTGACCAGAAGGGCTACCGGTTCGAAGCGATGTGTCAGTAGACGGAGAGACCGGAACCGCAGGTGATCAGTGAACTGTCGTCCAGTATTCGATCTATCTGTCTTAGCTTTCCCGAGGCGCGGGTAGAGCCGGTTGAAGGCGAAGGCCATCTGATCTTCAAAGTTCGTAAGCGGACCTTTGCCTACTTCCTGGTTGATCATCATGGAGATGGTGAAATCGCGGTATCCTGCAAGGTCGAGCCTGGACATAATCTGACACTTGCAGAGGGAGATCCGGCGACCTATTTTCTGCCGAAATATCTGCATCATCGCGGGTGGGTGAGCGCCAGAGTCGATCAGCGCTCTACCGATTGGGATGAGATCGAGGGTTTGATCGACCTGAGCTACCGGTTAGTCGCACCGCGCTCGTTGGTGCGCCAGATCGATGAGCCGTCCAAATAATTGTTCGGTCGAAAACTGCAACCGCATCTGGTGCAATTCGTCCTGACAGTAGTGTCCGCGAATCCGTCGCGGTTTACATCAACACTGACAATCCTGACACACGAACGGGGCGGATAACGTGACTGACAAATGGAAACGCGACCCTGCGTTTGACTACGATCGGTTCATAACGACCGGACCAGAGGCGATCGACCGGGAGATCGAGCAGATCCAGCAAAAGCGTGGATATTTTGAGCGATTGCTGGCGCGGTTCACTTCGCCGAAGAGCCAATCTCGAAAAGATGATGAGGCCCAGGCGCCGTGCTACGCAGAGCAGGCGCTTCCGGGATCGGATTTCACTCGACAGAAGCTCGTCAACGCAGACTTTCGGAATGCCGATCTGAAGCAGTCCGTGTTCACCGGAGCCTTGCTACACGGTGCAATGTTCTGTGACGCAGATTTGCGAGAAGCGAACCTGGCTGAGGCCGTTCTCACCGGTGCCGATCTCCGTGGGGCAAACCTTTCCGGGGCAAATCTGATCGGCGCTGACTTCTCCGGAGCGGATCTCCGCGGAGCGAATCTCCAGGGTTCGTATCTCTGGGGAGCCGATTTTCACGATACCGATCTACTGGATGCGCTGCTTGATGGCGCCTATGCCGGTGGATCGATATTCAGCCATGCCCGGAATCTGACGCTGGAGCAATTCCGATCCACGATTCACGATGAAACTGGCGCATACCGCCTATCGATGCTTCCGGACCAACCGAAAAAGCACGATCCATAGGCTTGACACCGCGGGTTCGTCGGTACAGGCTGATTCTCCGAATTGCGGCTATCAGCCATGTTGATCGAAAACCGAGGTGACAAATGCCTGTTGCGCGTGTCCGGACCATCAAGTATCAGACTGGTCACGACGAGGAAATCGTTGGGCTGTACGAAGACGAGATCATCCCGGCTGCCGCTGAGCAGCCGGGATTGCTTCAGTATCTGCTGTTCAATGATCCGGAAACCGGCAAAGTGCTCTCGATCACGATCTGGGAGAGCGAAGATGTGGTTCCGCCGGGAGATCCTCCGCATTACGTGGAAGGACTGGCGCGCCGGTTGGGAGAACTTCGCGATCCCGCAGCCGGAACTCCGCCCCAGGAGGTCTTCGACGTGGCGGTTGATCGCAAGATTGAGAAGCCTCACGGCGACCGATAAGCGCTGAACGCCCTCGGGTGCGTTAGAATTGTCGCAGGGACGGAGCAGGAGAATATCAGTGAGGATCCCGGGCGGAGTGTTGCGCTTCGCCAGACTGGTGTCCCTGCGATTACAGCGGGAGGGAGCGGCGAATGACGGAGTATACCTACCGTGACTTTCTTCGAACCGTCATTTCCCCATCTGCGATCTCGGTGCTGGAACGGATGTATCCGACCATTTCCGAGCTGTATGCCCTGGACGAACTGCTGGAAGTGCCGCTTCCAATGGAAGATCACTCGATCCACCGTGAGCGTTTTCTGGAGCGACTCAGGCGGATCGTGAAGATGCTCCCTCCACATATCAGTCCCATGCCGAACGAGGTCTTTTGCGCCATCGAGTTCATGGTGCATGAGATCAATGGCGAGCCGATCCTGCTCGGTCAGGCTATTCTCCGGCTCGAGTATCTGGGCGACGAGATCAAGGCCGATCCGCTCCTGCACTCGCTGGTGACGGGCAAGGCGAACTGATTCCGTCAGGAGTCGTCAGACCTCTCTGATTCGTTCTCTTCATCTGGAAACGGAATGGTGAGCGTTTCGTGGGCAACGCCGATCTTGGTGTTCGGGAAGATTCGTTGCGCCGTTGGCAGGTGTTCATACGGATCTTGCAAGGCCGGGCTGAAATGAGTCAGCCAGAGTTGTTTGACACGACCGCGCCTCGCGATCTCCGCCGCCTCCGGGAAAACCATGTGGCCGCGCTCGTCGGCCCGGTCTCGCTCTTCTTCCGTCCCGTACATCCCTTCGCACACCAGCAGATCGCTCCCTCGGACGAATCTGGGTAATTCCGGGGTTGGGCGTGTGTCCGTCACCATTGAGACTTTGATGCCTGGTCTGGGTGGGCCCAGCACCTCGTCGGCCCTGATAGTCGTTCCGTTGACGTCGACATCCTCGCCGGCTTTGAGGGTTCTCCAGTGCTCTACAGGGATGTCCCGCGATTCAGCGACCTCCCGCTGGAACTCCCGTGACCGGTTCAGGCTGAAGCTGTAGGCCAGGCACGGCACCTGGTGAGACACTTCCAGAGCCTGCATGTTCATTCCGCCAGGCAACGTCACGCAGTCGTTGTTGAACAGTTCAACGACATGCACGTCGAACGGCAACCGGGGAACGATGTAACGCAGTGCCTCCACCATCGGTTCGGTTCCCCACGGCCCGTAGATCGTGACTGGATCGGTTCGCATGCTGTGGGCAATTGTGTAGAGAATTCCGGGAAGCCCTGCCGTGTGATCGGCGTGGCGGTGGGTGAGGATGATGGCGTCCGTCTGGTTGAAGCTCCATCCGCTCATCTTCCAGGAAATCTGCGTGCCTTCGCCGCAATCGATCAGAAATGTATGTCCACCCGATCGAAGCAGCAGTGCCGAAAGCCATCGATCGGGCATCGGCATCATTCCACCGGTCCCCAGTAGACAGACGTCGAGCATGATTCTGTGGAGCCTGCTTTCCCTGTTTCTTCCGACCTGCTCAACCAGATGCGAGCGTTCCGTCCGCATCATACTTCACTCGTGACCCGATGTGGTCCGGATGATGGTGCTATCATCGTGCGGGCGACCTTCCGGCGAATGAAAGGGACACAGAATGGCGATTGGACGACCGGCGACAATGGCGCTGAACGGCATGGTTTCAACTCCGCACTACCTTGCAAGCCAGGCCGGCTGGCGAGTACTTCGGGAAGGCGGAAATGCGGTGGACGCAGCGATCGCCGCAAATGCCGTGCTCAACGTTGTGATGCCGGACAACTGCTCGCTCGGTGGCGATGCATTTTTCATGATCTGGGATCCGTCAAAGAAAGAAGTTGTTGGACTCAATGGCAGCGGTGGTGCTCCAGAAGGAGTGACGGCGGATGCCGTGCGTTCCGCCGGTCATGACGCGATGCCCGAGCGTGGTCCCTGGACGATCACGGTACCCGGCGCTGTGGAAGCGTGGGGTAAGGCGCTGGAGCAGTATGGCTCCCGGGATCTGGATTATCTGCTGATTGACGCTATTCGCTACGCCGCTGAAGGGTTCCCGGTAACGAACAGCCTGCATGACGCGATCAACACGAATCGCTCGATGCTCTCCGCTGATCCCTCGGCAGCGAAGCAGTTCCTGCCTGGTGGAAATGTCCCTGCACCCGGCTCGATCCTTCGCCAACCCGGGCTCGCGGCCTCGTTCCGGGAAATCGCTCGAGGTGGACCCGACGCCTTCTATTCAGGGAAGATCGCCACACGCATGATTCGGAGTCTGAACAAAGCAGGCTCTCCGATAGCGCTCGATGATCTCTCGCGGCAGTCGTCCGACTGGGTTGCGCCGATCTCGTCAGACTATCGAGGCTATACGGTTTACGAGATGCCGCCGAACACGCAGGGTCTGACCGCGCTGCAGATGCTGAACATAGCGCAAGGGTGGGATCCCGCAACACTGCCGGATGCCTCGGCTGAACAGATCCATCACTTCGTTGAAGCGAAGAAACTGGCGTTTGTAGATCGAGATCGCTATGTCGCCGATCCACGGTTCGTCGAAGTGCCGGTAGAGAAGCTGATCTCCAGCGAGTATGCGGACCAGTTGAGGGGGCAAATCTCGCCAACCGAAGCGTGGGTGGACGCCAGCACGACTGCCGGTGCCGGCGATACGATCTATCTCTGCGCGTTCGATCGAGACGGTATGGCGGTTTCGCTTATCCAGTCGCTGTTCAGAGGGTTTGGTAGCGGGATCGTAGCCGGGGAAACCGGAATTGTCATGCAGAACCGCGGTGCGTCGTTCTCACTGGATGAGGAAGCTGCGAACAGTCTCCAGCCAGCCAAGCGACCGATGCATACGCTGATTCCGGGAATGATCTTCGATGGTCCGCTGCCGTGGTCGGTGTTTGGCTGCATGGGCGGCCATGGTCAGGCGCAAACGCACTTGCAACTGGTGACCCGGATGATTGATCATGGCATGAATCCCCAGGAAGCAATCGAGGCGCCGCGATGGGTGGCCGGTCCCGATACGGCGGAGGATCCGGTTAATCTCCTGAAACTCGAGCCGGAGTTTGGTGAAGACGTTGCGGACGATCTGCGATCTCGCGGCCACGAGATCCGATGGACACCGTCACTTTCGTCCGCAATGGGCCATGCCCAGGCGATCCGGGTTAACTGGGAGCATGGTGTGCTGATCGGTGGGGCCGACCCGAGGGCAAATGGCTATGCGCTCGGCTGGTAACTAGAGCGGCTCGGATTCGATGCTCGGATCCCACGGCAAGTGGCCGTTGCTGTGCGGACAGACGTGCCCTTCAGGGCCGATCACCTCACCGCAGCGTGGGCAGCGCGGTCGTCCGGCGGCAACAACTTCGGCGATCTCTTCAGCGAGGCCCTTTGAGGCTTCCAGAGTCGAGCGACCGGTGAAGATGGGGTCGGCGTCGTTTTCTTGTTCGATATCGTGCGCAAAGAAGGCGACAACGCGGACATCTTCGTCGTACCCGATCGCCATTTTGCCGACCTGATACTCCGGCGCGGTTGGATCGACATCCATCAGAGGGGAGAGGCGACGGGACTCGAGATCGTCTGTGTTCACGCCGGTAGTCTGGAGTTGCTCGAGCAACTGTTCGATCGCAAGGCCGAGGGCCTGCAGCTGCTCTTTTTCCATCCAGAGTGAGATCACATCTCCTGGCACGCCAGCGATCAAACGGAAGCGCCGCTGGCCTGGCTCACCGATCGCTTCGGCGGCAAGAATCTCGAGCTGATTGTATTCGTGTTGCTCGAATACCACGGATTTTCACTCCTTCAGTTCGCGTCGCGCCGCTGTTGGGAGCATACTATACGCTGCCGGATGGTGGCAGACGGTACCGTGCGACATCGACGCGATGTGGCAGGTTGGCTACCATTCAGAAACTCGTTCGTTCTGGTAACCGGGGGATTCGTCCCGTATCACGTTTGCAGGGCCGCACGTGGCCCAAGGGCAACCCTGAAGGGAAGACTGCTGCAGTATGGACAATCGCGTATTAATCGGAGTTGCCGGCCTGTTTGCCGTTGTTGTGGTCGTCGCGCTCGTCTTTGCCCTCAGTAACGGCGATGATGACGAAAACGATGTGGCCGAAGAACCAACCCCGACCGAAGATGTCGCGGACGTTCCAGGTGAGGACGACGCGGTACCTACCGAGGATGACGACGCCGAGCCTGAACCGGTCGACGATGCTGATGATCAGCAGGACGAGATCGCCGAAGAAGTTCCCGAAGACGAGATTCAGTTGCCAGAAGGGGAACCCGAGCGGCCACAGAGCGATCAGATGGCTTATGGCTTCAATATCGCGTGGCGTGCGGATGAGGACGGCGGTCAATTCAACGAATACACCCGGCAGGCAGTCGATACTGCCGGATTCAACTGGGTGAAGTTTCAGGTGCACTGGAGCGAAATTCAGCGCGAGCCAGACTGGTGGGATCCTGCGCCGGTTGACCGGATGATGGAGATCTACGAAGGCACTGATACGCGCATCATGATTTCGGTCGTTGGTGCTCCGGACTGGGCCCGGGACCCGGAAGGTGAACAGCTGTTGGCCGATTTCGAGCCATTCGTCGGCTTCATGTCATTCATGGCTGATCGATATCGTGGCCGGGTCGACGCCTGGGAGATCTGGAACGAACAGAACATGGCCCACGAAATGCACGGCACCGTGCGGGTCAGTGACTATGCGTATCTACTGGAAGCCGGCTATCGCGGTGTAAAGGATGCTGATCCCGATGCACTGGTTGTCTTCGGTGGACTGACGCCAACTGGCATCAACGATCCCGAGGTCGCGGTAAACGACGTAGAGTACCTTGAAGCGTTTTACCTGTACGGCGATGGTCACTATGCTCAGTTCTTTGACATCATGGGTATGCACCTGAATGCAACCAACAACCCGCCAGACACTACATATCCTGAGAACCCTGGTCCTGGTGAGTGGTCTGATCACAACAGCTTCTACTTCCTGCGGGGGCAGGATCTCCGGCAGGTTATGTCTGAATTTGGGGATGATCGAGAGGTCTGGGTGACCGAGTTCGGCTGGACTACTGAGAACCAGGCTGGGGGCTACGAGTACGGCGCCGACAACACCGAAGAAGATCAGGCGAACTATCTGGTGGGTGCGTTCGATGTCGCCCGGGAACAGATGCCCTGGATCTCTGGCATGTTTGTCTGGAATCTGAACTTCACAACGCTCGTAACTCCGGAAGACGAGAAGTACCCCTGGTCGGTTCTCAACAACAACTGGAGCCCGAGACCGGCTTATAACGCTTTGCAGGAGATGCCCAAGCCGTAGTTCGATTTCTTGTGTGTAAGACAGATCTGGCGCCCGTCAAATTCGACGGGCGCACGTGTGTAGCCCGATTCCATTGATGTAAATCGGATCGCAACTGTAAAGGCAGGAATCACGGATGACATCTCGCCACTTCGACTTTTCCTTCGTACAACCACTTCTGGACGCCGACGCCCGGCTTACCCGCCGTCAGGTGCTCCAGCGAGGCGCTATGCTGGGCATCTCGATTCCAGCCGTTGCCGGACTACTCGCGGCATGTGGCGGGGATGACGACGAGGAAGAACTCGAGGAGCTCGGCGAACCAACGCCGGAGGAGCTGGTTCAAGACGAAACCGACGACGAACCGGATGACGGACCGGAGCCGACCGCTGAAATCGAGGACGACGACAGCGAGCCCGAAGAATCTGACGAACCGGAAGAAGATGATGAACCGGATGAAGTCGTCGAGACTGACGAGCCGCAACTGCCCGACGGTGAACCTGAGCGCCCACAGAGTGACCAGTTGGCGTACGGGTTCAACATCGCATGGCGGGGAGACGAGGACGGGGATCAATTCAACGAGTGGACCCGTCAGGCGCTGGATACCGCGGGGTTCAACTGGATACGGTTTCAGACCCACTGGAGTGAGATCCAGCGCGAGCCTGACTGGATGGATCCGCTGCCGCTTGATCGAATGATCGACGGTTACGAAGGAACGGATATCCGGATTCTCGTCTCGGTTGTTGGGGTGCCGGACTGGGCACGTCATCCGGATGATATCCAGTTGCTCGAGAACTGGGAATCATTCGGTGATTTCATGGCGTTTCTG
This sequence comes from Thermomicrobiaceae bacterium, assembly GCA_007133615.1. Lineage (GTDB taxonomy): Bacteria > Chloroflexota > Chloroflexia > Thermomicrobiales > Thermomicrobiaceae > SLMJ01. Next base: position 29,279 of record SLMJ01000183.1, read on the forward strand.
GCGGATCGATACCGCGGGCGTGTCCATGCCTGGGAGATCTGGAACGAGCAGAACATGGCGCACGAGATGCATGGCACTGTTCGGATCAGCGATTACGCCTATCTGCTCTCCGCAGGATTCCAGGGTGTTAAGGATGGCGACCCGGACGCGCTAGTCGTCTTCGGTGGACTAACGCCGACTGGCGTCAACGATCCGGCGATTGCGGTCAACGATGTCGATTACCTGCAGGAGTTCTACACCTTCGAGGAAGGTGCATACCGGGAGTTCTTCGACATCATGGGAGCGCACCTGAACGCCACCAACAATCCGCCGGACACGAGTTACCCGGACAATCCCGGCCCTGGTGAGTGGTCCGACCACTCGAGCTTCTACTTCCTGCGCGGGGTGGATCTACGCGCCGTCATGGACGAGTTCGGTGATGAGCGTCCGATGTGGGTAACCGAGTTCGGCTGGACAACCGAGAACCAGGCTGAGGGGTATGAGTACGGGGCGGACGTCACCGAAGAAGATCAGGCGAACTATCTGGTCGGTTCGTTCGACGTGGCTCGCGAACAGATGCCCTGGATCACCGGCATGTTCGTCTGGAATCTGAACTTCACCACGATTACCCCGCCGGAAGATGAAAAGTACCCGTGGTCCGTCCTGAATGCAGACTGGTCGCCGCGGCCGGCGTACACAGCGCTGCAGCAAATGCCGAAGCCTTGATTTACTGATCAGCGAAGTATCTGGCAATCTCGTCAACGGCGAACTCCGGAATCTTCCCCGGTACGCCGTTGACGATCAGGGTTCGCTCGGACGGATTGTCGGTCAGCCTGCCGATCTGGTGAGCTGGAATGCCGGATTCTGAGAACGACTCCAGCGCAGGCTGGACTGACTGCTGGTCGACGACCGCGAGCAACGCGCCCGATGCGATCAACCCCCACGGATGAATTCCCAGCTCGCTGGTGATCGCGCTTGTCTCAGCATGTATGAAAACGGAACTCTGATCGATCTGGATGCCGTAGCCTGTTGCATCCGCGATTTCTCGCAACCCAGTTCCCAATCCGCCTTCGGTTGGATCATGCATTGCTCGGACATCCACGTCACGGTTGCTGGTCAATCTCTGAGCGTAGGAAACCACGCTGATCCCCGGATCGCGTGCGAACGTCCGTGCCCGGTCGAGCATGTCAGGATCGATCGTTTCCCGGAGGGTGTCCTCAGCATCTGTGGCGAGAATTGCCGTACCTTCGACCGCGATCCCGCCGATCATCAGCACAGCGTCCCCGGGACGGGCTCGAGTCGGGTCAACCAGACGTTGCTCGTCGGTTACGCCGATCATCTGCCCAACGAGTATCGGACGATCCAGCCCTTCGGTGATCTCGGTATGTCCACCGATCAGGGTACAGCCAAGGCCGGCAGTTGCATCCCGAATGCTTGAAAACAGAGTAGACACGAGTTCAGGCGTGGTGTCGTTCTCAGGTAGCAAGGCGGTGACGAGCAGCCACTTCGGGGCGGCACCCATACAGGCGATGTCGTTGGCATTGATGTTCACCAGATACCAGCCGGCATCGTCAGTCGGGAATGTAATCGGGTCCGTTTTAAAGATCAGAACCTGTTCGCCTACCCGGACTGCGGCAGCGTCTCTGCCGATTCCGGGGCCAACTAGCACATCAGGATCGTGGGGAAGATCCTGCAGCATCGCATGAAGCAGATCATGTGGCAATTTGCCCACTGGAAGCGATCCCATCAGCTCTCCTTGCCGTGGGCATGCCAGGGTTCGCCGACGCATACGTCCATGACGCGCGCGCTTCGGATCAACGGGTGGCTGATTGGAACGTGCCGTGGACCTCTTGTCGCAACCACGAGCGGAACCGATGTCATATCGGTACTGGACTGACCCATCGGATCCCGACTAATCGACACCATCCGGTTTGTCTCTCCTTCGGCGAGGAGATCCACTGCGTAGGTGCCCATCATTGTTCCGAGGGCTCGATCGCGTGCCGTAGGTTCACCGCCTCGTTGCAAGTGGCCGAGCACAACTGATCGGACTTCCTGCTCCAACTGTTGGGACAGCTCGTGTTCCAGCCATGATCCGATTCCGCCGAAGCGCTTCTGATACCACTCATCGCCAATCGTCTCGTAGATCGCACGGCCGTCGACAGGTTGGGCACCCTCGGCGATGGCGATGATCGTGAAGTAACTTCCGAGCCGGGCACGCCGCTCGATTTTGTCTTTGATGCTGTCCATGTGGAATGGCAGTTCGGGGATGAGAATAATGTCTGCGCCGCCAGCAACGCCGGCGTAGAGCGTGATCCACCCGGCGGTTCGGCCCATCAGCTCGACGATCATCACACGGTGATGGCTTTCCGCCGTCGTGTGGAGCTTATCGATCGCTTCGGTAGCCGTGGTAACCGCGGTATCGAAACCGAACGTCACTTTCGTTCCACGCACGTCGTTGTCAATCGTCTTGGGTATCCCGATGACCTGAACGCCCTTGCGGGAGAGTTCGTTGGAAATGGACATGGTGCCGTCGCCACCGATTACGACCACTGCGTCGATTTCGAGGTCCTGGAACCGTTGAATCACGTCATCGGAGTGGTCGCGTGGGGCGTCCTCACCGGCACTCGTGTTCTGAAAGGAGAACGGGTTGCACCGGTTGCTTGCCCCCAGAATTGTCCCGCCTCGGGGCAGGATCCCTCGTACTGATGAGAGGTTTAGCTCCTCGAACTCGCCGGTGATGCAGCCCTCGAAGCCGTTGCGGAACCCGATCACGCTCCAGCCGTGGTCGAGGATCGCGGACTTCGTGACCGCCCGGATGACGGCGTTGAGACCTGGCGCGTCACCACCGCCGGTCAGTATTCCGATCCTGCGTATTTCGCTCATCCACTTCCCCCTCGCGCGGCTCAAATTCACAGATAAAGGTCACGCCTGTCGGCGGCGTCGATTCATGTTTATGGCTGCTATAATCCGCACGACGACGGAACGATCCGTGGTCATGCGGATCTTGCTGGCACTCGTTCCCCATTCTACATGGGAATATTGTCGGCACATCGACTCTGCAAAGCCAGAAAAGGCGGACACGTAGTGTCGGTGCCGCCGAGCTGATGTGGAAGCCTTAAACGCGGTTGGGCGTCGGTAAGAAACGCGCAAACGAACAACCTGACGGAGGTGGCAGGCTATGGTTTCGGATCGCGGCTACGTTGAAGAACTGGCCGATGTTGAGGACGATTTCGATCGCTGGTACGTCGAAGTTGTCCGTAAGGCCGAAATGGCTGATGATTCGCCAGTTCGCGGAACCCGGATTATTCGTCCGTACGGGTTTGCCCTCTGGGAGAACATCCAGCGCCAGCTCGATGACCGGATCAAGGCGACCGGCGTTGAGAATGCCTACTTCCCGCTCTTCATTCCCAAGAGCATGCTGGAACGGGAAGCGGAGCACGTTGAAGGCTTCGCACCAGAGGTTGCCTGGGTTACCCATGGTGGCAACAAGAAGCTCGAAGAACCGTGGGCCGTGCGCCCGACATCCGAAGCAATCATCTGCCCGATCTATTCCCGCTGGGTTCAGTCCTATCGCGATCTTCCGATTCTGATCAATCAGTGGTCCAACGTCGTCCGCTGGGAAGAGCGGCCACGTGCGTTTCTGCGCACGGTTGAGTTCCTCTGGCAGGAAGGGCACACCGCGCATTCCTCTCTCGACGAAGCCGAGGAGCGGACGCTACAGATGCTCGAAGTCTATCGCGATCTTTGCGAGACCGAACTTGCCATTCCGGTCGTACCGGGGCTCAAGAGTGATTCAGAGAAATTCGCCGGAGCGCTCCGGACCTACACGATCGAAGCGATGATGGGCGGCAAGCACTGGGCGCTGCAATCGGCGACCTCCCACAATCTCGGAGATCACTTCGGTCGGGTCTTCGACATCGAGTTTCTGGATAAGCAGGGGGAACGACATTTCGCATTCAACACGAGCTGGGGACTGAGCACGCGAATCGTTGGTGCAGTCATCATGGTTCACGGCGACGAGCGCGGTCTGAAAATGCCGCCGCGTGTTGCTCCGACCCAGGCCGTTATCGTGCCGATCTGGCGGAAAGACAACGAGCGTGCGGATGTCGAGGCAGCCGTTGAGCGTGTCAGAAGCTCTCTCGGAACCGATCTGCGCGTGAAGGTTGATCTGCGGGACGACAAGACCCCGGGCTGGAAGTTCAACGACTGGGAGCTCAAGGGTGTACCGGTTCGGATCGAGCTCGGTCCACGGGATATTCAGAACGAGCAGGTAATGGTTGTTCGTCGGGACACCGGTGAGAAGCAGGCAGTGCCAATGGCAGAACTCCCGGGTGTGCTGCCAACCCTGCTCGATGAAATCCAGGCGAACATGTATGAGAGCGCCCGGAAGATGCTCGAAGAGAAGTCCGAACGCGTCACCGATTACGCTCGCCTCAAGGAACGCGCTGCGGGTAACGAAGGGTTCTCCTACGTGTACTGGTGCGGCAGTGAGGAGTGCGAGGACAAGGTCAAAGCGGAGACACACGCGACGATTCGCTGTATTCCGTTGGAGCAGCCGGGTGAGAGTGGTCCATGCATTGTCTGTGGAACCACAAGCGATACAGAAGTTATATTCGCTCGAGCGTACTAGCGCAGTGCTGTGACACAGGATCAGCGCCGGATCTTTGTCTATAAGCCACCGGAGGGCGATCATCGCCCTGAGCCCGACCCGGACGAGGGAACGGATCGGTTTCAGACTGTGGACGATGGCCAGGACCTCGGTGTCTGGCTGTTCGGGCCGGTCGGGGCTGTCCTGGTCTGGCTTGCTACCCTGCTGATTACCGTTCCGGTGGCCGGGGTTGCGCTTCTGATACTGCCCGAGCAGTACGGGGTTCTCCTGGCCGGACTTGGTACCTGGCTGGTGCTCGGCCTCATCATTATCCACTGGTGGATTCCACCCGCTCATCAGGAGCTGCGCCACTCAGAGGGCATTGCCATAGCTGGATGGCATGTTCTGGCAACCGCCGGGACAAGCGCAGTGTTTGCCTGGATCCTCCTGTTTCCCGACGGCAGACGACCGGTGTTCACGATGGAAGATGTTCTGCCGCTTGTGGTTATCTGCGGGATCCTTCTGGTAATGTTCTCCACCGTGTTCACGCTCCTCCGGGGTCATCTGCCCGGACGTGGCCTGAGATACGCATGGACGGTTCTCTGTATGCTGGCGGTCTGGATGTCACTCTGGCTTGTCGCTGCGCACGGCGGGCTTATTCAGGCCGGATAGCGTTTTCCTGTCAGAATCGAAAAAACGGAGTGGTACGACGATTGCGTTAGCCTCGCTCGGCCGATGCACGGTGTGACGGCCGGCAGGGTAACGATGTCAGGGCCAATAAGTACGAGGAGCTCAATCACGTGATCTTTCTTACGGTCTTTATTCTTTCATTCATCTCAGCCGACTTTCTGATCACTGGATCCGTAACAAATACCTGGATCGGAATTGCAATACTCACTGGAGTCGTCACAGCGGGAGTGCGACAGATGGTATTCTCCCTTTTCGGGCGACGGTCGCGGCACGGCGAACCGAAACACGATTTGAGGCAATCGTGATGAACTGGAAAGCCAATCTCATATTCGTCGCAGTGTTCTTGCTGGTGTTTGCTGCATTCAGCTGGTGGGACCAGGGCTCGATTGCCTGGCCAATGATGATCGGCGGCGCGGTAGGTGCAGCAGTCGGCTTGCTGGTCGCGTCGTTCCTGAAGCGTCGGAGACAACAACAACCTCAGGATCGTTTGTAGGACCGCTCCCTGGTTCACGAAGGGTGAATCTGAACAAAGGCGATATCTCCTCCGAAAGCGCAAGATGTGCTAGTGTGTCGGGAGACACGCACGACAATATGCGCTTGGTCGAGCCTTATACGTTCGGCCCGAGAGGAGCTCAGAATGGCGGGATCACACCACATCTCCGTCGACGCCTACGCTGCACTTTGGGAACAGGCAGAACGCGGTCATAACCGCTGGCATGAAGCGATTCCGCCGATTGCGGAAGTTGAACCAGGCGATACTGTGAGTATCGAGACACTGGACGCGATTGACGGCCAGCTAACCCCCCGCAGCGATCACTCTGATGTCGCATCAGTTGATCTCGGACGAGTTCATCCGCTGACTGGCCCAATCTACATCAAAGGCGCTGAACCAGGTGATTTGCTTGAGATCAAGTTGCTGGATGTTGAGGCTGATCCCTGGGAGAACTGGGGATTCACCGCTGAAGTTCCGAACTTCGGTTTCCTCCGAGATCTCTTCCCCGATCCGTTTCTGGTTCACTGGCAACTACTCGATGACTACTACGCTGAGTCCGACCAGATTCCGGGTGTCCGGGTACCCTATAGTCCGTTCGCCGGCATCATGGGACTGGCGCCATCCCGCGAGTTGCGTGAGACGACCATCAGCCGGGAGCAGGATCTGATTGATCGAGGCGGAATGTGCATGCCGCCAGATGCTGCCGGAGCAATACCGGGCGGTGACATTGCCACCGAAGCGCTTCGCACCATTCCACCCCGTGAGACCGGCGGCAACACCGATATCAAGCAGCTTACTCCCGGCTCCAGCCTCTATCTTCCGGTCCATCAGTCAGGCGGGCTCTTCTCGACGGGTGATGTTCATTACGCACAGGGAGACTGCGAAGCCTGCGGAACAGCGATTGAGATGCGCTCAGTGGTTCATGTTCGGTTCAAAGTCCACAAGGGGCTTGCAGAAAGCCGGAACATCCGGTTCCCGCAGTTCTCACATGACAATTACTTCGCAAGTACCGAGATGGCGGTGCCTCGACGGTTCTACGCGACGACCGGGATGCCGATTCACCCGGATGGCCGAAATGAGGCCGAAGATCTTTCGCTGGCTGCCCGAAACGCGCTGATTTCGATGATCGACTATCTGGAGCACCGCGGCTATTCCCGGCAGCAGGCCTATGCGATCTGCAGCGTTGCGGTTGATCTCAAAGTCAGCCAGGTCGTTGACGCGCCGAACTTCATCGTCTCGGCGGTGCTGCCGCTGGATATCTTTGTATAGCTCCAGAAGCTGCAACCTGTTTTCGGGAACAGAAAACCGGTGGCTCGAATGAGTCACCGGTTTCGCATCAAGCGTTCTGGCGGAAGGGGAGGGATTCGAACCCTCGAGGGCTATTAACCCTACGCGATTTCCAATCGCGCGCACTAGGCCAGACTATGCGACCCTTCCTGGATTGTGGACGGCCTCGGTGGGACCGTGTGGCGGAGAGGGTGGGATTCGAACCCACGAGGGCTATTAACCCTACCGCTTTTCGAGAGCGGCACCTTAAACCACTCGGACACCTCTCCGCAGAAAATTGTGGCAGCCAGCCAACAAAAATGCAAGGCGATGGACGCCTTGCATTCCCGTACTCTGTACGCCCGGCAGGACTCGAACCTGCGACCTTTTGGTCCGCAACCAAACGCTCTATCCACTGAGCTACGGGCGCATATGTATCGAACGATTCCATGTGAATCGAACACCTGAAACAATACCACAGTGCGGTATCACCTTCAATGCCGGATTGGCCCGCCAATCGTATTAGATTCATAGCGAATGCTGATGTAGGCTTGATTACATCTCGCGTCACCGTTCAGTGGCACGATTGTTACCCGACAGGCCATGATCGAGAGACAGGCAGAACGCATTACCGTTTAGAGAGATGCAACCTGGTTATGAGTGCTTCGCGAAGTCGATCCCGAAAAGATGAGAACAGCTGGCTTAGCGGGCGGATCCTCTGGATTGTCGGAGGCATCCTCGCGCTGATCATTCTTGCGCCGATTCTTATTGGTTTCTTTGATGATAACGGTACTCCGGAAGTTCTTCAGGGCCATGTGGAGGAGATGCCGGATGAAGGTCGGGATCATGTTCCCGACGGCACCGAAGTTGAATATGAATCCGATCCGCCGACATCAGGGCCGCATTACGCCAGGTGGGCAAACGCCGGTATTCACAATCAGGATCCGCCACCGGATGAGTTGCTGGTCCACAATCTCGAGCACGGGCACGTCGTGATCTACTA
>SLMJ01000076.1 GCA_007133615.1 Thermomicrobiaceae bacterium
ATGGCGCCCATAAGTCTGAGGAAGTCCCGTCGCGTGACGCTTCTGCTCCCTCCGAACGTCCAGTCAGGCATGTCGCGCTCCCTTCGTTCCTGACATTTGCCCTTCACGACAGACATGCCGACAGCCACTGGCTGTCAGCATCACCGCCTGTGCCAGAAGTTGGCGCATTCTGTCACATCATGGGAAATACCGCAATACGCAGACCGTTTGGCTTTTACAACGCTCAGAGACACTAGTCTACACAAGTACTGGCGGTTAAGGCAAGACTTGTGCGATTCCATTGCCTCAATGCACGCAAGTGAACGCCGCTCCGGTCGGCGCTCGCACTTTCAGAACCTGTCCAACACGAAAATGCTCCGGCTTCTCGCCGGAGCATTGCAGATGCGGATTACTAGCTGACTCTTCCCCGGAGAACTGGACAGCTCCGGGTCCACGACACTAGTCCCACGGCCTCCGAAACGTTGGCTGCCGGGCATACCGCTGCATGCCTATGTCCAGACGCACCCCGGCGCCGGGAGCGAGGTCGACGGTGAAACAGGTCTCGTTGACATCCACCGTGTCCGCACCATCGTTGACCGTCGTAATCAGGTGCTCTGCGTATGCGCCCCCCTGCACCACAATTGCTCGTTCCCGGGTCTGGCTGATATTGACGAGCGTGACCGAGGTACTATCCGCCGTCATTCCGTCGACCAGCGCGGCGACATCTTCGGGCAGACCGGCGCGACGTTCGACCGCATCGAAGTACCGCAACCGACAATGCAGCGGATAACCCACACGTCCTGTCGGAATCCCGCCCAGCATGAGCCGGATCAGGCTGTCGGTAATTGCCGGATTCAGGTGGTTCATGTCGTCGGACATGCGGGTGTCCGGGGTCGTGGCGTCGGCCCGGATCCCCTCGACGCAGGACCGGATCCGATCCAGATCGTCCTGCAGCGAATCAACCGGATAGTCCGGGTCCTCCCCGTTGAGATGACGGACCCATCGCGGCGTCTCGGGAAGCTCGTCCAGCACCGTTTCATCCTGGGTCCAGAAATAGACCTCTTCGGCGCTCGGTGCGAACTTGACCGGGCGGTAGTGATACCAGCCCTCTTCGCCCTCTTCGGTGCCATACATGTGGGGATAATGCGTCTGACCATCGATTTCCCGGCTGTTGGCGTTGACCTTGTCCCACATCCCCCGCCAGGCATCAACGTAACGCTGGTCACCAGTGAGCAACAGGGCATTGCCGAAGCCATACCCGGCGCGATACTGGAACTGCGCTCCACGATGCGCGCGTTCTCCGGTATACGGCACGACATCGACGGTAAAGCCCCAACCATAGGTTCCGGCCCACCACTTCCCGCCATATGCGCCGCCGATCGTGCCGTCCAGACCGATGTTGCTGGGGATAATCCCGCCGTTGGCCTCGATCCGTTGCACCCAGGCGTCGACGTACTCCAGCACCCAGTCCCGATACTGCTCCTCACCGGTCACCGCATACGCCGTAAGAGCAAGCGTTGTGGCGCCCAGATTCAGTGGATGATCGCCGACGACATCCGTGTAGTCCCGGAAGTGCTCCAGCATCTCCTCGAAGTTTCGCTCCCGATGCAGCGGGTTGAAGCGACCTTCGACCTCGATCGGATCGCCGGCCCAGTCCAGCGCCGTAGCCTGACGCAGCAGCGGTCCCCGGCTTCCATTGAAGAGGCTCTTGATGATGCGATGCTCCGGATCATAGTTGTCAGCCTGCGGATCAGTCCCCATGTAGAACCCGGCAAACCGGCGAGCACGATTGATGTAGTCGGGGTCATGTGGATCGGATAGTCCCTGCAGGAAGAACGCGTTGAGGCCTTCGCCGTGGTGGAACCAGTCGAACATGGTCGGGAACTCTTTGTAGTACATCCCGTCCCGGGCGAGCGGCACCTCTTCGGTCTTCGCCTCGGTGTACTGCCGGAGGTGGCCCTCCCAGCCAATCTTGTACATCTCGAAGACAATGTCGTCCGCTCCGAGCGCGTGCAAGGCAGGCCAGTTGAGCAGGTTCTCCGCGGCATCATCTGGTCCGTCGTTCCCGCCCCATCGAGGAACGCAGCGTAGATAGCCGCGTTCATCGAAGTACTTGTCGAAGAACTCGATACAACCAGCGGTGGCGTCGTCCAGCACCCGGCGCTGTAACAGTGCCCAGTGCGGTGGCGACATTGGCGTTCGGGAAACGATCTGCGCGGAGGGTGCACCTGGGCTCATCTGCATGCCTTTCCAGGACCAGAAACGATCGAGATTCTCGTGAGCCTGTCGCCGCGATCACCTCTGCCCGCACATCCCCGGACAGTCGGCACGACAGTAGCTCCTGTCAGCTGTGAAATGGTTGCGTCACGCTAGCACGGTGACGCATGCCGGTCAACGTCCGCACGTGTCTCCGAGAGCCCCGGCACGCAGTGACTGGCGCGCCATCTCCAGCGACCCTTCATCGATCTGGTACTGGATCATCGTAACGGGGACCCCGGGCAATAAAGCCCGCACTGAATCACAGGCTCTCGGTGTCGTAACAACGCACTCCACCTGGCCCTGCAGGTGTTCGACGGTGATCGGGAGATCAGTAGAGGCCGTAATCATGGGAACGTTGATCTGAAAGCTGAGCAGGTTCCGCAGGCGCTCCGCGCCATCGGGGAGGACGGCGACTACCCCGAGCGGCCCATTCGAGACCATTGCGGCTACGCGCATGATGTCCGAGCCGTCGGCGCTGACAACGAGTCCCTGCACGTTGCCGGTCTTGCCATCGAGCGCCTTCCGTACATCGGCCAGATGGAAATACGGGGTCAGGATCAGATCGCCGCCAAGGCCACCGTCCAGCCGGTCAAGCAGGATTGGCTGAACGGTTACACCCAGTCGCAAGGTCAACTCCTGCGCAAACCAGTGCGCCTCTTCCTCATTGCACTCGGCGACATAGATCCGGTGATCCGGAAACGTGCTGAAGTACTCCTCGATCACCTCGTTCAGCAACGTTCGTATGTCTTCTCCGGGTAACCCGGCCATCCGGCAATCGTGCAACAAGCGCTGCAACGAATCTCTCACATGGGCATAGAGCCGATCCGGTGTCCCCGAAGCAGGATCAGGGCGTACAACCGGTGGACGATTCGGCGGGAGATCGACCAGCCGATCCCGGGCAAACTCGTGGTAGATTCGGTTCGCCGTGTTCCGGTTTATTCCGAACTGTTCAGCGAGCCGGCGTGTGCTGGGCAGTGAACTCCCCGGCGGATAGACCCCTCGCTGGATCGCGTCGCGGAGGACCGACCGGGCCTGACTCGCATTGTTCAGGGCCTGTGCCATTTCCGCTCTGTCCTATGCCAGTTCGTGGCGGATGTTGCTCCCAGCATAACGGCGATTCCCACCGACTTCAATACCTGATTCGACTATGTTGGGCCAGAATCCGCTCTGTTATCGGCAACCATGTGCGCCAGTTATCACGCGCGCGATGTTGACAGGCGTTTTCGCGTCAATTAGGATGAGTCAATCAACGCGTCACATTGACCTATGACAGTGTTATCGGTCGTCCCAGACCACTGAGTTGTTTTGACCAGTGAAACACTGCACCCGGAGTTCACGCGGGCCCGGTCCCGTGGGGCGGTACGGAACGACTCGAACAGTGGAAAAGTAAAGGACAATTCATGCCCTGGCCGAACCGAGGAATCAGTCATCGCCCGACGGTAACCGGCATGCATGCCGCGGTGTCATCAGC
>SLMJ01000070.1 GCA_007133615.1 Thermomicrobiaceae bacterium
GTGAAGCCGGATTCGATGGCATCAATCAGCGCCTGTCGAATGTGCTGAGGTGTATCGAAGTCCGGGTCACCACTGGAGAGCGCGATCACATCCGGTCCCGGTCGACTCGAAGGCCGCTGGGAGCTGTCATAGATGCGCTGGACGCCGTGCGCCGGCGTGTAACTCGGGGTCATGTATTCAGTCCCTTTCCAGTTCTGCCCGCAGTAATGCCCTGCGGAACGGGTTCCCCGATGATACATTGACTGTCAGGATGATGCCTTCGGTATGAGAGAACCCGTTGGCTATTGGCCGATGCCAGTGACCCGCGAGAATGTTTGGAATTGACCTGAACCGCCGATCCAGCGACTCCCCGCACATATCGATCTGGACCTCACATCGTCAGGGATCTGGCATAGGTGCCACAGCCGTCTACTGAAGCTGCTCCAGGAAATCGCTAACTACCTGCACGAACTCGTCGGTTCGCTCAATGTGGATCGAGTGACCGGTATTGTCAAACCGGCGATGCATGCCTTCCTGAAGGTGGTTCAAGGCGATCTCCGAGCTTGCATCGCTCAATGTGCCGCCGCTATCCGGATCCGCCTGAATCAGAAGCGTTGGCGGCGTGACACGGCGCAGTACCTCATAGAGTTGCGCGGCACGACCGTCGTCGATCATTGCGATCATCTCCTCAAAGGGACCGTCTGCCGTCGCCCGGAGCCATTCGGTCTGGCGCTTCCACTCGGCATCGTCACCGGCCATGATGTTGAGTTCTTTGACCGTCTCGAACGTCTCTTCCTCGGACTTTCGCTTGGCATCAAGTAGGATCTGGAGCCATTCCCGGGTCTGCTCGGTCTGTTCAAACGGTGGATCGACCAGCACAACTGCCCGGGTCCGGTCGGGATTCTCCGCGGCGAAGTACTCCGCCACCAGCGCACCGAGCGAGTGACCGATCGGTACCACTTGCTGAACCTCGAGCTGATCGAGCAGCCCGACGATGTCCGCCTGGTAGTCGAGCGGCGAGTACTCGCTCTTAGGGTGGTCGGATTGCCCGTGTCCGCGCAGATCCGGAGCGATCACCTGGAAACGACCGGAGAACGCCCGGATAACCGGGTCCCAGGTATCCCATCGGTCGTAGAGTCCGTGCAGAAGGAGGAGCGCCGGGTTAGTGGGTTCGCCGGCAATCACAACATTGAGCTCGATTCCGTTCGTCTGAATACGCCGTTCCTGAATGTTATTCGTCCCCATCGTCTCGTGCGTCCTCTCGGATTCAGTCGCTGCAGGTCGCGATCAGTTCGACCGCGACACTGTGACATCGCACGGGTGATGCCGGACGGGCAGGGTGGGATCTCACGTCCCGGCAAGCCCCGGCTCCACCAGGCAGAACTCGTTTCCTTCCGGGTCAGCCATGATCTCGTGAGGGTCGTCGGGATTGTCATCGACCAGGCGGAGAACGGTTGCGCCGAGTGATTCCAGCCGGGCTCGTTCCTCGTCGCGGCTGCGGTCGACTGGACGGATGTCGATGTGAACGCGGTTCTTGACGGTTTTGCCCTCGGGCACCCGATCGAAGCCGAGATGTGGGCCGCCATCTGGATTGCGCAGCGAGACCCAGCCCTCGCTGTACCGTCGGTACTCCCAGCCGAGCACCTCGTGCCAGAACGCACCGAGCTCGATCGGGTTCGCGCAGTCGACAACGATTCCATGAATGACCGTCATCGCAAATTCCTCTCTTGATGAAGGTGGCTGGCAGGCTCCATGCTAGCATGCCGCAAGAACCGTGCTGCCCGACTGATGTGGAAGAGGATACGCGATGGCGATCATCGAACTGCCGGAGTCGTCTATAGAACTGCTCGATGCGAGCTGGGATGACATTCACCCGTATTACGAGCAGTTGGCAAACTATCGCCTTGACCATGACAACGTCGAACAATGGTTGAAGACCTGGTCCACGCTGGAAGAACTGCTGCAGGAGGCCGCGGCACGCGCATCGGTCGGTTACACCACTGATACCTCCAACGAGGCAATGGAGCGCGCTCATCTCCAGTTCTCCAGCGAGATCGGGCCGAAAATGCAGGAACAGCGTGTTCGATTGGGCAGGCGATTGCTCGATCTCGGATACGAGCGCGATGATCTGACAACCACGCTCCGGAGAATTCAGAACCAGTTCGATCTCTTCCGGGAGGAGAACCTGCCGCTGAGTTCGGAGCTGGCCAAACTGAATGCCGAGTACCAGAAGATCACTGGCTCGATGACGGTGAAATGGGACGACGAGGAACTGACGCTTCCGCAGCTTCAGCCGTTTCTCCGGAGTGAAGACCGGGATACCCGGGAGCGCGCGTTCCGTCTCGGCGCGCAGCCGTTCATCGATCAGCGCGAGCAACTGGCGGATCTGTTCGATCGTCAATTCGAGCTTCGCCAGCAGTACGCCCGTAACGCCGGGTTCGACAATTTCCGGGACTATACCCATCAGGAGAAGAACCGGTTTGACTACACGGTCGCGGACTGCGAGCAGTTTCAGAACTCGGTTGAGCAGAAGGTTGTGCCGGCAGTCGCGAGAATTTACGAGCGGCGGCGACAGAGGCTGGGTCTCGACACGCTGCGACCTTGGGATCTGGATGTTGACCCGGAAGGATGCCCACCGCTTGATCCGGTCGACGAGATCTCAACGCTGGTGGACCGGGCCTGCGGAATCTTCCGGCAGGTCGATCCTCGGCTCGGTGATCACTTTCGATGGATGGCGGAAGAGCGGCTCCTGGATCTCGAAAGTCGGAAAAACAAGGCTCCTGGCGGGTATTGCACGTCGTTTCAGCATCGAGGAGAGCCTTTCATCTTCATGAATGCCGTCGGCGTTGCCGGCGACGTGCGGACGCTGCTGCATGAGGCCGGTCACGCGTTTCATTCCATAGAAGCCCACAAGCTACCGTTCATCTGGCAGCGACACCCTGGCTCGGAGATGGCAGAGGTTGCCTCGATGTCGATGGAGCTGCTCTCGGCACCGTATCTGGCGGAGAATGATGGCGGGTACTATACGGAAGACGACGCTCGTCGTGCCCGAATCGAGCACCTCGAAGGAATTCTGGCACTGCTTGCACACATCGCGTCCGTCGATGCGTTTCAGCACTGGATCTATACGAGCGGAGACGGTCACGACCCGGATGCGCGGGACGAAGCATGGCTGCGGATCCGGGAGCGGTTCGAGCCGGTGATCGACTGGTCCGGGCTTGAAGCGCAGCGTGTTGCCCGCTGGTACCGGCAGATGCACATCTTCCTGCTGCCCTTCTATTACATCGAGTACGGGATCGCGCAGCTGGGTTCGCTGCAGGTCTGGCGCAACAGCATGGGGGATCCGGAACGGGCTACCGCGGCGTATCGACGGGCGCTCGAGCTCGGTGGAACGAAGCCGTTGACCGAACTGTTTGAAACAGCCGGCGCCCGGCTCGCGTTCGATGCCCAGACCGTTGGTGAGTTGGTGGACCTGGTTGAGGGGCAGCTGGAGGAGCTGGAGCGCGAAGAGTGAGGCGCTCATTGCGTTGCCTGGCTTTCTTGTCATTCCGACCGGAGCGCGACGTCACGGTTAACCGTTCTCCGGAGGCTTGGAGCTAATGACGTCGCGCGGAATGGAGGAATCTGAGAACCGGAAGGGATTCCGCTCAGGCTTCTCAGATCCCTCCGCTGCGTTCGGCGGTTACGAACATGGCTTTCGGGGGAGATATGGGGCAA